>JANNFW010000416.1:0-4083 GCA_031380235.1 Rhodoferax sp.
TTGCATTGGCGCCACGCACATCCCACAGCGTTGGGACGAAGCGGGCCAACCGTACACGGCCACGGCGGACGACGCAGCCTACGCCACCGCCGAACTCATTGGCCACAACGGCGAGAGCGTCATCGCGCAGATGAACATGTCCTGGGCCACGCGCGTGCGCCGGGACGACCTGGTGACCTTCCATGTAGACGGCACGCATGGCTCCGCGGTGGCGGGCCTGTCGTCATGCCGCGCACAAAGCCGGGTGACCACACCCCGCCCGGTGTGGAACCCCGATGAGAAGCAGACCATGAACTTCTTCGACCAATGGCAAGACGTGCCCGATACCCAGGTGTATGACAACGGCTTCAAAATTCAGTGGGAGCATTTCATCCGCCACGTGGTGGAGAACGAGCCCTACAAATGGACGCTGCCCGAAGGTGCCAAAGGCGTGCAACTGGTTGAAGTGGCGCTGCAGTCCTGGCGCGAGCGACGCTGGGTGGATGTGCCGCCATTGTCGATTTAACTGTCCATCTGATCATGCCTCTCACCGTGACGATGCCAGACCTGTCGGGCCAACTTCAGCCGTACACGCTGTCGTCAGCAAAGCCGCTTGCACTCAACCGCAAGCCGTCCGCCTTCAACCGCATCGCCTACTCTGCCGCACATATCGTGGCCAACCCGCGCGCCAATATCGACCCCTGGCTGCAATGCGCCATCGACTGGGATGCCACCCTCGCCTACCGCCAGCACCTGTGGTCGCTGGGCCTGGGTGTGGCCGAGGCGATGGACACCGCACAGCGTGGCATGGGGTTGGACTGGCCGACGTCGCTCGCGCTGATCACCCGCTCGCTGGATGCCGCCAAAGACTACCCCGGCGCGCTGATCGCATCAGGCTGCGGGACTGACCATCTGGTGCTGGACGATGTGAAAACTGTCGATGACGTGATCCGCGCTTACGAAGCGCAGATAGAGGCGATTGAGAAACTCGGTGGCAAACTCATCGTCATGGCCAGCCGTGCGCTGGCCCGCGTTGCAAAGAGCCCGGCCGACTACGAGCGCGTGTACGACCGCATTCTGAGTCAGGCAAAACAGCCCGTGGTGCTGCACTGGCTGGGCGACATGTTCGACCCAGCCTTGAAAGGCTATTGGGGCAGCCACGACGTCGACAAAGCCATGGACACCGCGCTGGGCATCATCCAAACGCATCCGCACAAAGTCGACGGCATCAAGATTTCACTGCTCGACAAAGACAAGGAAATCGCCATGCGCAGGCGCTTGCCCGCACTGGTTCGCATGTACACGGGTGATGATTTCAATTACGCCGCGTTGATTGCGGGCGATGGCTTTGGAGATCATCGGCATCAAGGCCAAAGCGACGCGCTCTTGGGCATCTTCGACGCGATTGCACCGGCTGCCAGCAACGCGCTGGGCGAGCTGGCGATGGGCAACGTTGATAAATTTCATGCCATCCTCGGCCCCACCGTGCCGCTGTCGCGCCACATCTTTGCCGCCCCCACACGCTTCTACAAAACCGGTGTCGTCTTCATGGCCTGGCTCAATGGCCATCAGAGCCACTTCACCATGGTCGGTGGCCAGCACAGCACCCGTTCACTGGTGCATCTGTGTGAACTGTTTCGCCTGGCTGATGCGGCCAATGTGCTGCAACAGCCTGACTTGGCGGTGCATCGCATGAAGACGCTGTGCGCCATGCACGGCGTGGAGTGATCTGCATCCGCGACTAGACCTCTCCTTCCATGCGCGACTTCACCCAAGACCACCACTGGCTCTCCATCAACACCGCCACCGTGCGCAAAAGCAGCGGGCAAGACTGGCCGTTAGACCTCATCATCGATGAATGCGCACGGCGCAACATCCGCGCTATCAGCCCGTGGCGCGACCAAGTGGCGGCAGTGGGCTTGGAGAAAATCGCCCAGCAATTGCGCGATACCGGCATCAAGCTATCCGGCTACTGTCGGGGCGGCTTCTTTCCCGCCGTCGATGCCGCAGGCCGCGCCGCCGCCATCGACGACACCCGCCGCGCCATTGACGAAGCCAAGACGCTCAACGCACCCTGCCTGGTGCTGGTCGTCGGTGCCCTGCCCGGCGCACTGGTGGGTAGGCCTGCTTACAAAGATATCAACCGCGCCCGCAGCGAGGTGTACGACGGCATTGCCGCATCGCTGGATTACGCGCGCAACGTCGGCATGCCGCTGGCCATCGAGCCGCTGCACCCGATGCAAGCGGCCGAGCGCGCCTGCATCAACACGCTGGAGCAGGCGCTGGATGTCTGTGATGCGCTCGACCCCAATCGCACCGGCGCGCTGGGCGTGGCGGTAGATGCCTATCACGTGTGGTGGGATCCGAAGCTGGCTCAGCAGATTGCGCGGGCTGGCAAAAACCGCTTGCTGGCCTGGCACGTGTGCGACTGGCTCACCCCCACGCTCGACCTGCTCAATGACCGCGGCATGATGGGCGACGGCGTGATCGAGCTGCGCAAAATTCGAGGCGCGCTGGAGCAGGCGGGCTACTCGGGCTTTGCCGAAGTTGAAATATTCTCCGCACTCGACTGGTGGATGCGACCCGGCACCGAGGTGCTGGACACCTGTATCGAACGGCATACACTGGCCGTTTGAGGACAAAAACCATGCACCCCAACGCCGAACTGCTCACCCGTTTCTACACCGCCCTGTCCAAGCGGGACGGTGCTGCCATGGCCGCCTGCTATGCCAACGACGCAACGTTTTCTGATCCGGCGTTTGTCGGATTGAAAGGCAAAGAGCCCGGCAAAATGTGGCGCATGCTGTGCTCGCGCGGCAAAGACATGACCGTGGTGTTTGACGGTATCGATGCCGATGACGCCACCGGCAAAGCACACTGGGTGGCCACCTACACCTTCTCGGGCACAGGCCGCAAAGTGGTCAACGACATTCACTCCAAAGTCACCTTCAAAAACGGCAAAATCGCCACGCAGCAAGACAGCTTTGACCTGTACAAATGGTTGCGCCAGGCGCTCGGCCTCAAAGGCGTTTTGCTGGGCTGGCTGCCTCCCGTGCAAGCCAAGATGCGCGCCACCGCGCGGGCCGGGCTGGACACCTACAAGGGATAGGCGAGCTGTCGCCAGTGCGGGCTCAAACTCACCACAATTGTGGTAAATTTAGTCGATGTTCGACCTATTCCCACTGATTTCAGCCTTTTTTACTGAAATTATGAATGTTCCAGGCCTCTAGCTCTCGTACATTGTGCATAATAAGCTATATATTAAGTAGCATACGAAACTTGCACTCTGCGCGAGCGTTGCATGCCAAATGCGCTGGCGACCAGGATGAGTTGCACGGCGGCCAGGCCGATGAAGACGGCGGTGTAGTTTTGGCGGTCCATCAGCGCGCCGAACATCAGCGGGGCGATGGCCTGGCCGATATCCAGACCTGAATAGACCACGCCGTAGACGCGACCCGTCGAATTTTCGGGGGTTGATTTTTTCACCAGCAGGTCGCGTGACGGGCCTGCGATGCCGGAGGTCAAACCCATGATGCCAAACAAAACCGGCACGGCCATGGCGGGCAGACTCGCCAACCCGAGCGTGAGCGCAAACACGGCGGCGACTGCGAACGCTGCGCCAACGATGCGTTCACAGCGTCGTGGGTCACTCACCAAAAAGCCGCCAATCACCATGCCGCCCGCATTGCAAACCATGTAGATACTGAGACACATTGCTGCCAGCCCCAACGGTACCCCGTGCAATTGGCGCGCGGCTTCGGGGGCGAAGGCCTGGATCACGCTGATCACCATGGCATAGAGCAAATAGAAGCCGAAGCACATCCAGACGGCGGGGATTTTGAGGAAGTCGAAATTACCTTCCACTACTGCCGCCGCGCCGACTTCTCGCTTGGAGGGGGGCGCGTTCTCAAGCTTGAGTTTGTCGCGGTTCAAAACCAGTAGCGCCAGGACGACAAATGCCAGCGTCCCTGCCGCCATCAACGCCACGCGCCACGAGTACGTTAACGCCAGCGGCACCAGCAAGGCGGGTGCCAGGGCCCAGCCTAGGCTGCCGGTCATGCCGTGCGTGCTGTAGGCGTGGCCCAGCCGCTTGGCGCTGACTTT
>JANNFW010000432.1:0-2813 GCA_031380235.1 Rhodoferax sp.
TGCCGTTCGCCCGGGTCGACCTGCAGGGCGCGCGCGAGATTTTTCTGCGCGAGGGCCTGGTGGCGGGCCAGTGGGAAACGCGCCTGCCGTTCCTGGCCGCCAACCAGAAGCTGGTGCAGCAGGTCGAGGAGATGGAGCACAAGTCGCGCCGCCAGGATGTGCTGGTGGACGACGAGCTGATCTACGCCTTCTACGACCAGCAGCTGCCCGCCGACGTTTGCAGTGGTTACAGCTTCGAGCGCTGGTACCGCGAAGAGGCGAAAAAGAATCCGCAACTGCTGCTGCTCACCCGCGACGAGCTGATGCGCCACGAGGCAGCGGGCATCACCACGCTGTCGTTCCCTAAAACCATTCGGCTTGGCGGGGTGGATTGCGCCGCGACGTATCTGCACGAGCCAGGCGATGCCAAAGACGGCTTGACAGTGACGGTGCCGCTCTTCGTGCTGAACCAGGTGAACGACGAGCGCTGTGAGTGGATGGTGCCTGGTATGTTGAAAGAAAAGATTCAGGCGCTCTTGAAAACGCTGCATCAGAGGCCCCGCTCGCGCCTCGTGCCACTGCCCGAGTCCGCCACGCGCATGGCCGCTGCGCTGAATGTGCCTGAACTGTTTGGCCACGGCTCGCTGGTCGATGCGCTGCTGAAATTGGTGCGCGCCGCCACGTCGCTTGATGTCGCGCGCGCCGACATCAAGGCCGACATGCTGACGCCGCACTATTTCATGAACATCCGCGTCGTGGATGAACATGGCCGACAGCTCGGTACGGGCCGTAACCTGGGTGCGCTGAAGGCCGAGCTGGGCAGCCAGGCACGTGGCGCGTTTCAGGCGCTGGCGGGGTTGAAGCTGGCGCAAACGACGAATTTATCCACCTCCGCTCAGCCTATTGCCAAGCAGCCTGTAGGTGCCATCAACGCCAAACCTGGCGCTCCTCAATCAGCAGCAGACAAACCAACACCCCAAAAAACTCATGGGGGTCAGCGCTACACCACCTGGAGTTTTGGCGAGCTGCCCGAGCTGCTTGAAATCCAAAAGGCTGGGCAGACCTTGATCGGCTTTCCCGCGCTGGTCGAATCCCCCAACAGCGCCGAGCCGGGTGTGGCCATTGAAGTGTTTGACGAGCCGCAAATCGCCGCCGCCAAGCACCGTGCCGGCCTGCGTCGCCTGTTTGCGCTGCAAATCAAGGATGCGCTGAAGTACCTTGAGAAAAATATTCCTGATCTGCAAAAGATGGCGGTGTCATTCATGCTGATTGGCCGCAATGCGGACAACACAGGTGGCGGCACGATGGAAGAGCTGCGCGAGCAGATCATCAATGTGGCCCTTGACCGCGCCTTTTTGCTCGACCCGCTGCCCACAGATGAGATGGCGTTCAAAAAACGCATCGAAGAAGGCAGAGGCCGTCTGACGCTGATCGCCAATGAAGTGGCTCGCCTGGCCGCGACGATTCTGGCTGACTACGCTATCGCCGTGCGAAAAATCAAAGACACCAAAACTGCGCCTGACGCGACGGCCGATGCCATGCAACAGCTCGCACGGCTCATGCCAAAGCGCTTCTTGATCGACTCGCCTTGGGGCCAACTGCCACACTTTGCGCGCTACCTCAAAGCGGTGACTGCGCGGCTCGACAAGTACCGCACCGACCCCGCGCGCGATGCCACGCGCCTGGCCGAGCTACGCCCGCAGGAGCAGCGCTACTGGCGGCTGGTGGCCGAGCGCAAAGGCGCGGTGGATGACAAGATGAACGAGTTCCGCTGGTTGATAGAAGAGCTGCGCGTGAGCTTCTTCGCGCAGGAGCTGCGCACGCCCCAGCCGGTGAGCGTGAAGCGGCTGGACAAGGCGTGGATTCAGTTGCAGTGAGATATTGACAAATTCAACTAAAAAATTAACCTAAAAGTTAATTTTTAGTCTCCGAGCCGCGAATTTCATCAAATACTGAATTAAATAGTGCTCTGGCACTCGAATAATATGCATAAACAGCTATTTAATTTGTAGCAAAATAGCTTTAATCTGTTGCACCATCTGTGCGATGGGTTGCGCCATATTGACGGTGATCACATCAATCTCGTCGGCACCGGGGCGCTGCAAAGTACGCAGTTGGTCGTCCAGCAAGCCCGGCGGCATGAAATGACCCGTGCGCTGGTCCATGCGGCTCTTGATGAGTTCGGCATCGCCATCCAGAAAAATGAACTTGACTTGAGGCAGGGTTTTTCGGATGCGGTCACGATAGCTGTACTTTAAGGCAGAGCATGCGATGACACGGCCCGCCCCGTGCGCATCAGTGCCCAAACCAGCGTTCAAGTAAGCCGCAATGCGATCCAGCCAAGGCCAGCGATCGGCATCGTCCAACGCGATGCCCGCTTGCATTTTGGCGACGCTCTCGGGCGCATGAAAGTCATCGCCATCGGCGACCTGCAAACCCAGCGCGTCGCCAATCGCCTGTGAAAACGTTGACTTGCCGCAGCCGGACACTCCCATCACGACCAGCAGCATCGGCGATTTCAAACGCATGTCTTGATCATACGTGCGTCATCTCTTCGTCATCCTTTGACCGCTCCCGCCGTCAGTCCGCCAATGATTTGCCGCGCAGCGACGAAGGTGAAGATCAGCGGCGGAATCGCGATCAAACTGCCCATCGCCATCACCTTGCCCCAGTCCACGCCCATGTCGGTGATGAAGAGCGATGCAGCTACCGGCAGCGTGCGCGTGTGGCGGTCGGTCAGCACCAGGGCGAGGATGAATTCATTCCAGGCGATGCGAAAAGTGAAGATCGATGCCGCCGCCAAGCCGGGTGCCATCAGCGGTAAAAAGACCGAG
>JANNFW010000436.1:0-2427 GCA_031380235.1 Rhodoferax sp.
TTTGAACCTGTCGCGGCAAGCCGCAGCAAACCGGCTCTGCGCCAGGCGGATGACACCGTGACCGGGATGTCCTGCTCGCCATACAAATCCAGCACCGGGAACGGGTAATTGCGCACCCCGAATGAATAGCCGCCCGTGAGCGAGATGCACACCCAGGCTTGGTAGCCGCTGCTGGCCGCCTGCTGATCAAGGTAGACATTCGCCATCCACGAGCCCATGGTGTGGCTGATCAACACCACCTTGGTGTGCCCTTTGCCCTTCAACCACGCGCCCGCCGCTTGCAGGCGGCTGCTGGCCTCGGGGAAGAGAGCGGGGTAGTAGTTGTCCATCGTCGCCTCTTTGGCCGCGATGGGTAATTGGATCGCCAGCGTGGTGTAGCCTATGTCATGCAGGCGCTGGCGCAGGCCGCCAGTCAAGCCCTCGTCGGGGTGATGGCCTACGCTGTGCGCGAGCAATAGTGCGGGCAAGTCTGCTTTGCCCTTGGCGTACAAGCCCAAAAACGGCTGATACGCAGGGGGTGACCCGGCCAGCGGTTGCAGCGTCACCGCATCGCCGACGACGAGTTGCGACTTCACCAGCTCTTCAAAGCGCTTTTCGCGCGCGTAGTCGGAAGCCATCGCCGGGCTGGCGAGTGCGACCCAAGCTAGGCAGAAAAACTCCAGCGCGGCCCTTCGCAGACTTTGGAATTTCGGTGAATGAGTCGTCATGATTAAGAAGTGTACGCTTCCCGTATAGTCCCTTCAATGAAGACTGCTGCCCACACGAAGGAGTCCACATGACCCTGCGCATCGGAGCCGGAGCCGGTTTTGCGGGCGACCGCATCGACCCCGCGCGAGACCTCGCCGAGCGTGGCGCGTTGGACTATTTGGCCTTTGAATGCCTGGCCGAGCGCACCTTGGCCTACGGCCATTTGCAGCGCTTGGCTGATCCGGCCAAGGGCTACCATTTGCTGATCGAGAAGCGCCTCGGTGCCGTGCTGGCCGCCTGCGTTGCCAACCGCACCACGATCATCACTAATATGGGTGTGGCCAATCCGCGGGGCGCAGGCTTGGCCGCGTTGGCATTGGCTAAGCGCATGGGGCTGAAAATCAAGATTGCAGTGGTTACGGGTGATGATGTGACGGCCCATGTCGGCGCGCAAACGCACTTGCCCGAGCTTGGCAAAACCGTCGCCGAGCACGGCCTGCGCGTGGTCGGTGCGAATGCGTATCTGGGTATCGAAGCCATTCTGCCCGCGCTCGATTTGCAGCCGCACCTGGTCATCACCGGCCGCGTGGCAGACCCATCGCTCTTCCTCGCGCCCTTGGTGCATCACTATGCCTGGAGGTTGGATGACTGGCAGCACTTGGGCGCGGGCACCGCCATCGGCCATTTGCTGGAGTGCACCACGCAAGTCACAGGCGGGTACTTTGCCGACCCGCCGTACAAAGTCGTGCCCAACATCGCGCACTTGGGGTTCCCGCTGGCGGAGGTTGAAGCGGATGGCAGCGGCATCATCACCAAGCTGCAAGGCACGGGTGGCACGGTGAGCGTGCTCACCGTGAAGGAGCAACTGCTGTATGAGGTACACAACCCAGCGGCGTACTTCACGCCCGATGTCTCGGCGGACTTCTCACACGCGGGGGTCACACAAGCTGGCGAGGATCGCGTTCAAATTGCCAACGTCACCGGCAGCCAACGGCCCGACAAACTCAAAGCCATCGTCGGTTTTGACGGCGGCTTTCTGGCCGAGGCAGAGTTCAGCTACGCGGGTCTAGGCGCGGTGGCACGCTGCCAACTGGCCGCCGCCATCGTTGAGGAACGCATGCGTGACATCCACCGCTGCCAAGAGGCTTTGCGGCTGGACATCATTGGCCTCAACTCCCTGCATGCCACCGCCAACACCACGGTGGCCCGCGATGCAAAAGATGCGCAAGACGTGCGAATGCGCGCCGCCCTGCGCACCCCCAGCCGCGACATGGCCGAAACTCTGCTGCAAGAGGTCGAGAGCCTGTGGCTCAGCGGCCCCGCAGGCGGTGGTGGCTACCGGGGCACCATTACGCCAGCGGTCAGCACGCAGTCAGTTTTTGTCGAGCGCAACTTGATCGACATTAAGGTGGAGATTTTGCAATCATGAGTCGCCGTACGGTTTTGCTGCGCGAAGTGGCCTCCGCCCGTAGTGGCGACAAGGGCGATATCTCCTGCGTGTCCGTCTGGGTGTATGACCCGTTTGACTACGAGGCCGTCGAAGCCAGCCTGACCGTGCAGCGGCTCAAAGCGCTGCACCCCAAGCTGTGGCGTGGTGAGATTGAGCGTTACGAGCTGCCGGATCTACACGGCCTGAACTTCGTTTTTCACGACGCGCTGGAAGGCGGCGTGAACGCCTCACTGAACCTCGATTTTCATGGCAAATCGTTCAGCTACTTGTTGCTGGGGATGACGGTGGAG
>JANNFW010000529.1:0-6462 GCA_031380235.1 Rhodoferax sp.
AAACCGCCCGAGCGAAAACCGGTGGAGACACTGCCGTAAATCAACTGGTTGTTATTGAGCTTGTAGTCCAGCGCCAAGCGCCCCGTTACCTTGCTGAAGGTCTGGTCGGCGTAGGTCGCACCTTGAACGGTGTTGGTGCCCGGCAGGCAGTTAAAACCCGGCTGCGCATTGGAGCCGGTGCAATTGCTGCCGGCCGAGTTGCCAAAAGCGGAGTCGGGCGGCAGGCCCGTGTCCAACGTGATCCTGGTACCGTCCGGCGCACCCGCCGCCGTCAACGGCAGCACCGAGTTGGCGTTGGCAAATTTGAAGGACTTGATGTCTTGCGTGTACCGCGCACCACCCGTCACAGAAAACGCTTCGGTGGCCTGGTAATTGACCTGTCCGTAAATCGCAGTGGAGGTGGTCTCGGGCTTTTGCAGGTCGTAAAAGCCGCCGCCGTTCTGCGCCAGGGTGAGCGGTGCCGCCAACGCATCCGAGCGGATGGTGCGCGGCAACTGCTGGTTAATGAACAAGCCCGTCAACTCGTCTTTGAAGTAATAGATGCCCGCCACGTAGCCCAATGGGCCTTTGCCCTCGGAGAGTATTTGGAACTCCTGCGAGAAGGTTTTGG
Source organism: Rhodoferax sp. (assembly GCA_031380235.1). GTDB lineage: Bacteria > Pseudomonadota > Gammaproteobacteria > Burkholderiales > Burkholderiaceae_C > JANYCG01. The sequence goes on from JANNFW010000529.1 coordinate 611, forward strand.
CAGATGTCTTTTGGTAGTCGATACCGATGGTGGAGGCTGAAAAATCAGTGTCTTGCGAGCGCGCCGCATCAAAGTTGGCAAAGCCTGTAAGCGACTTCAGCGTGAAGGCCGGAAACTTGTAAGACATGTCCAACGAAAAGTTACTGTCGCTAAGCTTCAAAAACGGCTGGTAATCGTTGTTGATGCGATCCGTCACCCCAGGGGCGTAAAGCGGAATGCCCAGATCGACACCGCTGCCAATGGCGTTGGCACCGGTGCCTGCACCAGCCCCTTGCGTGCGAGTGCAGTCGTTCACGCCGTCGCGGTTGCCGCCGCGTGGGTTGATAGCCGCCGTAAAGCTGCTGTTGAAGAGCTGCTGACAGGACGGGTTGTGCAAGTAAGTGCCCGCCAATTTGTAGCCAAAAGCCGAGCCGCCGTTGCCGCCCTGTTCGGTCATGTCAGCCCGCAAAATTGCCTCAAAATTCGCGTTGGGCTTGACCTTCACCGAGCCACGCAGAAAACGCAGGTCTTGGTCGAAAAGACCAGCTGCGCTGTTGAAGTCGTTCTTGACCCAAGGGTCTGCCTTTTCGACCGCACCGGCGACGCGAAAGGCGACTGTGTCGCTTACGGGCACGTTCGCCGAGCCCTCAAAACGCATCTTGCCAAAGCTGCCAAAACCCAGGCTTGCAGCACCTTCAAACGCTGTCAACTCCGGCGCATTGGTGGTGATGGCAATCGTGCCGCCGAAGGTATTGCGGCCAAACAGTGTGCCCTGGGGGCCGCGCATGATCTCGACCCGGCCCACGTCCACAAAGCCCAGCATCGCCTGCTGCGCGCGCGACTTGTAAATACCGTCCACAAAAAATCCGATGGTCGTGTCTGCATTGACTGCCACGTTCTCCGTGCGCACGCCGCGAATGGCCGGGCGCGCATCCACGCCCGAGCGGCCAAAGGTGAAGCCCGCCGAGAGGCTCTCCATTTGCGACAGATCGGTCACGTTGCGTTCAGCCAGGGTTTCAGCGTTAACGCCCGTGACGGAGACACTGACCTTTTGCTGGTCTTCCACGCGGCGATTGGCGGTGACGTTGACAGTAGGCAGCGTGGCGGTTGCCGCACCTGATGCTGCCGTCTGCGCCATGACGGCACCCGGCGCGATGAAAACCCAGGCCGCCAAGGCCTGTAAAACGCTGACCGTCAAGATGTTTTGGCGAGGTGTAGGCATGAGCTTTTTCTCCGTAATTTGGGGACTTCCGAAATTAGTGTAAGTCGCTTGATACAGCTTTGCAATCGTATGCAACGCGTATGCAAGCGAGTGCGGTAAAACCCTAACTCGACCTTGGCTTAACCCTTGACCGCCCCTTGCGTCAACCCTGACACGATTTGCCGCTGGAACAGCGCCACCAGCAAAATCAGCGGAATGGCGATGCTGACCGAGCCTGCAACGCCTTGCATCAGCAGCACTTCACTCTCGGCGTGGATTGAGTTGGCGATGGCGGCGGGCATGGTCATCTTCTCGGCGCTGGTCAATGCAGAGCTGAGCAGAAAATCGTTGTAAGCCAGCAAAAAGCTGAACAGGCCCGTGGTCACCACGCCCGGCCACATCACCGGCATGATGACGCGGCGAAAGGCCTGCAAGCGCGTGCAACCATCGACTTGCGCCGCCTCGTCCAGCTCGGCTGGAATGCCGGCGAAAAACGAGCGCAGCATCCAGATGGTGAAAGGCTGGTTGATGGCCACCAACACGAAAATCAAGGTGAAGTAGGTGTTGCGAATGCCCAGCGCGTCAAAAATTGTGAAAAACGACGGTAGCAGCGTGGAATGGGGCAGTGCGCGAAACGCCAAGGCGATGATCAACAGCCAAAACCCCAAATTACCCCGGTAGCGGGCCAGCGCGTAACCCGCCAGGCAGCCCGTGCTGAGCGAGATGACGACGGTGCAAACCGTCACCAGCAGGGTGTTGGCAAAATTCAAATAGAACGCCTTGTCGATCCATAGCCCGGTGTAGTTCTCCAGCGTGAAAGGGGCCACCCATTTCAACGGGGCCGAGAACGCATCTACATACTGGCGAAACGAGATGACAGCGGCCCAGAAAATCGGCAGGGACGCAAGCAGCAACCACACCAGCAGGCCCCCGTAAAGCAATACCTGGCCCAGGGGCGAACTGCGCTTCATCTAGAACCCTTGCCTTTGCTCACGCCAAGTTTTGCGCAACATCGGAATCAGCAGCACCGCGATGCCGAGTATCGTCAGCACCGCGGCCGCGCTGGCCTTGAAGGGGTTGTTTTCCTCCAGCAGCACGTAGTAGGTGAGGTATTGCACGCTGGTGGTGAAGGTGCCTTGGGTTAGCACCAGCACAGGCTCAAACACGCGATAGGCATCCATCAGGTGGATCATCGTGACGAAGGTGACCAGCGGCATCAGGTGCGGTAAGGTCACAAACCGCAACTTCTGCCAGCGCGACGCGCCGTCAATGGTGGCAGCCTCCAGCGTATCCTGCGGTACCGATTGCAGGCCCGCGTACAACACGATGAAGGCAAACGGCAGCACATGCCAGATGCCATACAGAATGATGAGCAGGCGCGCGGACCAGGCTTGCGCCATCCAGAACACTTCCACGCCAAACTGCGCCAGCACGTGCGGCACCAGGCCATTGTCCCGAAACAGCCACTTGATCGCCAGCGCGCCGACCACCGGCGTGATGATGAAGGGTAAGAGCGAGGCCGAGATCAAAAACCCGCGCAGCCCGCGTGCAGCATGGTTGACGCCCAGCGCCAACAGCAGACCCCCGACCAGAACAAACGGGGTCGTGATCACCACGTAAAGCAGTGTGAACTTCAGGGCCTCCAAAAACTCATTGTGCTGCGTGCTGACCGTATTCGCGGCGTTCGCCGCATTCGCCGTAGGGTCACTGGCCAGCCCCAATATTTTTCGGTAGTAGTCAAAGCCCACAAACGTGCAGTTCTCAACAGTCTGCCCTGCCGTATCCACCTTCGCACGTTGGGTGACCACGCGCTGTGCTTCAAACGGGCCTGTTTGCGTGACGACGACTAGCTCTAACTCGGGCGCACAGTTGCGCACTGACAGCCAAAAGGTCATCAGCAAAGGCAGCGCGAGCAATGCCAGCATCAGTATCACGGACGGCGCAGTAAATTGAACGAAGCTGCGTGTTTTCATGGCCATGGATGCTCACACAGCGCCTCGAATGAAGCCCTTCTCCATCGCGACCCGTTGGTACGCGGACGCAGCAGCGCTCAGCACATCAGCCACGGCACGCTCTCCCTTGAAGGCGTCGGGCAACACCTTGCCCACCTCGCCCAAAGCCAGTGAAAAGAAAGGCTCGGCCGGCCAGGCGACGGCACCGGCCTTTTGCGCCAGGGCGACACCTGCGCCAAAGCGGCCAGGCCGGTAAGCGGATCGCACCCAAATCGTCAAATCGTTGCCCGCGCGCAGGGTCTCTTCGCTGAGCATTTCCATCAGCACGTGAAAGACGGCCTCTCGCCGCGCTGCACCGCCACTGAAGTTTCGCGGCATGGCGACACCATCCCACCACAGATGGGCAGCGGTACGCCCACCGGCCTTGGCCGAGGGTGCCGCCGCAAAGGCCATTTTGCCCACGACCTTCGAGGCCAGCGGGTCGTCCATGCGCGAAGCCCGGCTGGCCCACAACACGCCTATGGCCGCCTTACCCTGCTGTAGTTGGTTCATCACATCATCCGTATTCATGGCCAGTGCGTTGGGCGACATGAAGGGCAGCACGGATCGCATGATGTTCACCGCCTCCACACCCAGTGCGCCCTGGAACGCGGGCGCTGCACTACCAGGCTCGAAGAACTGCCCGCCCAAGCTGGCCAGAATGTTGGTGAACTCCACCGCCGCGTCAAAGCCCTTGCCAAAGCCTTGCGCAATGGGGAAAACAACGTCAGGCTCCGCCGCGCGAATCGTCGCTGCGGCTTGCAGCATTTGCGCATAGCTTGTGGGCAGCGCAACGCGATGACGATCAAACAGGTCTTGGCGATACACCAGGTTCTGCGTGTTCTGCATAAACGCCAGCGCCATCACCTCGCCGTTGACCCGCACCAGCATGCGTTCTTCGAGCTTGTAGCGACCGCCGAACTTGTCAACCAGGTCAGTCAATGGCGCGAGCTGGCGGCGACTGTACAAGTTACTGAACACGCCCGCCGAGATCACTGCCGCATCAAACGGTGAGCGACCACCTGAGCCAAAGGCGCGCTCGACTTCGGTGCGGGCTTGCGGTGTGATTTTGAACGACACCTTCAGACCTGAGCGGCTACAGCCTTCAGCCGCGCGCGCCAGGTGCTGGATGGCTGGCAGCGAGCTGCCCACCAAGTTGATATCACCCTGCGATCCCGCCAACGCGGGGCAAGCGGTTGCGCTCGCAGCACCGGGGATGGCATTCGCGCCCAGTGCAAGCAGCAGTTGGCGGCGCTTGAATTTCATTTAAGCTTCATGGTAGCCAGCGAATGCGCGCGTGCGTTGCCGCATCAAATAGGAAACACCGACTTGCATCCGTATTCAGACGCTGCTGCTGGCCGATGAGAGCGTGATGGTCTTTGTCGGCCCGGGCCGTGACTTTGTGCGCGCCAAGCTGCAAGGTGACGAGGGTTGAGTCCCCCGTCAACTCGAATGAAAAAACATCACCAAAAATCGGCACATCATGATGAGACGAAACACTCAAGTCTTCTGCACGCATCCCGAGTACGGCGTTGGAGTGCGAAAGGGTTCCAAAACCTGGCAGGCGGATGCCTTCTGATGCGAAGACGCCATCGCTCACCGTGCCTGGCACCAAGTTCATCGGCGGCGAGCCGATGAAGCCTGCCACGAAGAGATTGGCGGGGTCGTTGTAAATGGCCTTGGGTGTGCCAATCTGCTGTACTTCAGCACGGCTCATCACCACGACGCGGTCTGCCAGCGTCATCGCCTCGATCTGGTCATGGGTGACGTAGATCGTGGTAACGCCCAGCGTGTGATGCAGGTGCTTTAGGTGCGCACGCATGCTCACCCGCAGCTTGGCATCCAGGTTGGACAGCGGCTCATCCATCAAGAAGACCGAGGGTTCACGCACGATGGCGCGCGCAAGGGCCACGCGCTGGCGCTGCCCGCCTGAAAGCTCTTTCGGTCTACGCTGCAAATAGTCCATCAACTCCACGCGCTCGGCAGCGAGCTTGACGGCGGGCTCAATCTGAGCAGCAGTCAACCCCCGAATGCGCAGCGGAAAGCCGATGTTTTCAGCGACCGTCATGTTGGGATAAAGGCCGTAGCTTTGGAACACCATCGCCACGTCACGGTCCTTGGGCTCCAGCGCATTCACGCAGCGCTCGCCAATCCAGATTTCGCCTTCGCTGGGGTCTTCCAAACCAGCCACCATGCGCATCGTCGTCGTTTTGCCGCAGCCTGAGGGCCCCAGCAGGACAAGGAATTCACCATCAGCAATGTCCAGCGACATTTGCTTGACCGCTACCGCCGTGCCCCACTGCTTGGCGATGTTTTTGAGTTGAACGCGCGCCATGCTAAACGCCGCCCGCCTGTGGTTTTAGCACTTGCATCCAGATCGCGACGTCGTCCATCAGAACCCATTCGCGCACGATGCGACCGTGCTCGAAATCAGCATGCGAGATGCCCATCACCTCAACATGCTGCCCACTCGGCACGCCATATCGACCTGCCCCCGTATGCAGCGCCTGCACCCGCCAGCGCATGGCAATAGACGTTGCGCCGCCCTCGCGTTCATTGGCCACAACGTGCTCTACCTCAAACTGGGCATCAGGAAACGACGCCGTCACCGTTGACCAAAATCGCGCCAACGCATTGACTCCAACTTGGGTCTCACCCCCCGGTGTGGCCGCAATCACGCC
>JANNFW010000548.1:0-9277 GCA_031380235.1 Rhodoferax sp.
TTTGCCGCTGCGCTCCGCGTTGACAGGCTCCAAGTCGGTCGCCAACCGTAACATTTCTGCGGTCGAGTACGGTCATGTGGCAGCGCTGATCAGGCAGCGCATCGACACCCGAAAGCCCGCCGCGTACCTGACGCAAGAGGCTTGGTTGCAGAACGTGCAGTTTTATGTCGACGAACGCGCCATCGTGCCGCGCTCCTTCATTGCCGAATTGCTTGTGGATGCGGCGATTGACCCTTGGCTGACCGAGAGGACTATCAACGTGCTCGATTTGTGCACGGGAAACGGCAGCCTGGCCATCATCGCGGCACTGGCTTATCCAGATATCAAAGTCACCGGGTCAGACCTGTCTGCCGATGCCTTGGCGGTGGCCAAGATCAATGTCGAAAAACATGCCTTGGCCAAGCGCATCACGCTGCTGCAATCCGATGGCTTGAGTACCTCAGAGTTGCGCCAACGCGGCCCGTTTGACCTGATTCTGTGCAACCCGCCGTATGTCAACGCCGCCAGCATGGCCGCCCTGCCGCCCGAGTACCACGCCGAGCCGCTGATCGCCCTGGACGGCAATGCCAGCGGTGGCCAAGACGGCATGGACTTCATTCGCACGCTGCTGCAAGATGCACCGGCGCAAATGAGCGAAAATGCTGTACTGGTGCTGGAAATTGGCAATGAGCGTGAGAATTTTGAAACCACGTTCCCCACGCTTGAAGTAGTTTGGCTGGAATGCAGCGCTGGCGCGGATCAAGTGCTGCTGGTAACGCGTGAGGCTCTACAGGCTCTGAATAAAAAGTCAAAATAGAAACCTGTAGGTTAATTATTGGATAAATACCTCCAATAATTGCGGTTTCTGCAACGAAATCGACTTCTAGCTCTCGTATAATATACACAGATAGCTATATATAATATAGCATTCATGCTTTTGCTACCAACGCAAAGGCCCGGCTCTCTTCCTTGATTGATCTACGTGATTACCCTTAAAAACGTCGTCCTGCGCCGCAGCAGCAAAGTATTGCTTGACGGAGCCACCGTCACCCTGAACCCCGGCGAAAAAGTCGGCTTGGTGGGTCGCAATGGTGCGGGTAAATCGTCCTTGTTTGCGCTTCTCAACGGCGGCCTGCATGAAGACGCGGGCGAGTACTACATCCCCACCCAATGGCGCATGGGCCAGGTTTCGCAAGACATGCCTGAGACCGAGCAAAGCGCCACCGATTTCGTCGTCGAAGGCGACACCGTTTTGCTGGCCGCGCAAACCGAGGTCACCGAATCAGAAGCGACTGAAGACTACGACCGCATGGCGCACGCCTACATGGCCTTGCAGGACGCGGGCGCACATGATGCCCCAGCGCGCGCGCAGGCGTTGATCCTCGGTTTGGGCTTTAAAACGACGGAGTTGACTAATCCGGTGAACAGCTTCTCCGGTGGTTGGCGTATGCGCCTGCAGCTTGCGCGCGCGCTCATGTGCCCCAGCGATCTGCTGCTGCTCGACGAGCCGACCAACCACTTGGACCTGGATGCGCTGGTTTGGTTAGAGGCCTGGCTCAAACGCTACGAAGGCACGATGGTCGTTATCAGCCATGACCGCGAGTTTTTGGACGCGGTGACCAACGTCACGCTGCACATTGATGCGGGCAAACTGGTGCGCTACGGCGGCAACTACAGCAAGTTTGAAGACATGCGCGCCGAGCAGATCGAGTTGCAGCAAAACGCCTATTCCAAGCAGCAGGACAAGATCGCGCATCTGCAAAAGTTCATCGCCCGCTTCAAGGCCAAGGCCAGCAAAGCCAAGCAGGCGCAAAGCCGCGTGAAGGCGCTGGATCGCATGGAGAAGATCGCGCCGCTGTTGGCGGATGCCGATTTCACCTTTGAATTCAAAGAGCCCGCCAACCTGCCCAACCCCATGTTGTCGATGATGGGCGTGAGCTTCGGCTATCCGCCGCCAGCGGATGAAAACGGCAATGTCCCTGACGACGTGCCGCCCACCGTCATCGTGCAAAACGTCAGCAAATCCGTTTTGGCGGGCCAGCGTATTGGCATCTTGGGCGCAAACGGACAAGGCAAATCGACCCTGGTGAAAACCGTCGCCCGCGCGCTGCAACCGCTGGGCGGCGAAGTCACCGAAGGCAAGGGCCTGAACATCGGTTATTTCGCACAGCAGGAGCTGGATGTGCTGCGCCCCGCCGACACGCCGCTGGAGCACATGATCCGCCTGGTGCGCGAGATGACGGCGGCTGGCAAGATTCAGGGACAGCAAACCCGCGAGCAGGATTTGCGCAGCTTTTTGGGCACGTTCAACTTCGGTGGCGACATGGTCAAGCAGGCCGTGGGCAGCATGAGCGGCGGCGAAAAAGCCCGCCTGGTGCTGTGCATGATCGTATGGCAGCGCCCCAACCTGTTGCTGCTGGACGAGCCCACCAATCACCTCGATTTAGCCACCCGTGAGGCGCTCTCCATGGCGTTGAACGAGTTTGAAGGCACTGTCATGCTGGTCAGCCACGACCGGGCGCTGCTGCGCGCCGTGTGCGATGAATTCTGGATGGTGTCGCGCGGCGGCGTGGCCCCGTTTGATGGCGATCTGGACGACTACCAGCGCTATCTGCTCGATGAAGCCAAACGCCAGCGCGAGCTGATCAAAGAAGCCAGCAGCAGCGCTGTAAAGGCGGCGGCCAAAGCGCAAAAAGCCGAGGCGGACGCGCACACCGTCGAAGAAAAAAGCAAGGCTGAAAATCGCCGTATGGATTCGCCCAAGCACGGCAATAAAGATGGCAGTAAGACGCCAGCGGCCAAGCCCAAATCGTTCAAACGAGAGTTGGAGTTGGTTGAAGCGCGCATGAACGTGTTGAATGGCGAAGGTGCCGCCCTCGAAGTGCGCCTCGCCGCGTTGCCTTTGCCGTCAGAGATTGCCGATATCGGCAAACGCCTCAAAGTGGTGAACGACGAACTCAAAACGCTCGAAGACCAGTGGCTGGAGCTGTCTGAAAAGGCGCAAGCCGTTGCAGCCTGAGTCGGGCAGGGGTTCCTGCCGACTTCAAAGCCCACCCAAGAATCGGTCTGTAAACTGCTGTTAGTTCTCCTCGTCTTAAAACGACCAACGTCGGTTGATCCTTATCGCCCTCCACCCTAACCCCCTCCAAATTCAGCCATGCCGCACTCAATCACTCGCTTCAAAGTCTCCACATCCATTTTGATGGCCGCGCTGTCCGCCGTAGCGCTCACGGCTGCCGCACAAACCACGGTTTCGACCGAACCCGGCCAGCCGCTATGGGAAGTCGGCATCGGGGCAGTGGCCGCCAGCCAACCAGCGTACCCCGGCGCAGCCACCAACACCACCCGAGTGATTGCGCTGCCCTTTTTTATCTACCGGGGTGACGTGGTGCGCGCCGAGCAAGGCAACGTTGGCCTGCGCGCGCTCAAAACCCCGCGCTACGAGCTGGACGTTGGCTTCTCCGCTTCGTTGGGATCCAGCGCCAATGACGTGCCCGAGCGCATCGGCATGGCCGACATTGGCACCTTGGTCGAGTTTGGCCCGCGTCTCAAAATCAATCTGGGCGATGTCTCCCAAGGCCGCAGCGGCGTTCGGCTGGATCTGCCCTTGCGCGGCGTATTCGACCTGAGCAACAGCTTTGCCAACCGAGGCATTAGCTTTGAGCCGCAGCTCTCGTTTGACGTGCCCCTGCCCGACGGCTGGCGCGGCGGCGTGGGCCTGTCCGCCATTTTTGGCACCCAAAGGCTGAATGAAACCTTCTACACCGTGACTGCCGCCGAAGCGCTGGCGAATCGCCCTGCCTACACCGCACAGGCCGGCCTGCTTTCCACCCGCGTGAGCTTCGGTGCGTCCAAAAAACTCACGCCCGACTTGCGGGTGTTGGGCTTTGTGCGACTGGATTCCGTGGCCGGTGCCGCCAACAGCGACAGTTCATTGATCACCAGAACCACCGGTGCCAGCGTCGGGGTGGGCCTGGCGTACACGTTTGGAAGGTCAAGCCGCACCGGTGCGGAGTGACGGGCGCAAGGAGAGGCGTCATGAGAGGTGGAGTCAGAGGCGCAGTGAAGGTTTGAATGGCCAGTCAGGTTCAGCGGGCGCGACCCGCATCGCGCACCGACCTCTTTTGGTCATTCACGTGGCTGGCGTTGCAGGGCTTCGGGGGGGTGTTGGCGGTGGTGCAACGCGAACTGGTGGAGAAGAAAAAATGGCTCACGCGCGAGGAGTTTATTGAAGACTGGGCTGTGGCCCAAATCATGCCGGGGCCCAACGTCGTCAACCTCGGGCTGATGATGGGCGACCGCTACTTCGGCCCGAGCGGCGCGCTCGTGGCCATGGCCGGGCTGCTGCTGTTTCCGCTGATCATCGTGCTCGTGCTGGCGGGCCTGTTTGCCGGTATCGCCGACATGCCGCAGGCCCAGGGCGCGCTGCGAGGAATGAGCGCGGTGGCGGCAGGATTGATCACCGGTACCGGGCTTAAGCTGATCCCCGCGCTCAAAACCAGTGTGTTGGGCATTCCGATAAGTGCGCTGGTTGCAGTCATGATCTTCATCGCCATTGCGCTGTTGCGCCTGCCGCTGGTGGGAGTCTTGTTGACGATGGGTTTAGTGGTTTGCGGCCTGGCCTACCATCGTTTGGGTTCTATCAAATGATGACCCCAACGCTGACGTTGACGGCCTTCGATTGGCTGGCATTATTCGGCCACTTCGCCGCGCTGTCTCTGCTTACCGTTGGCGGCGCCATCAGCACTGCGCCCGACATGCACCGCTACCTGGTGACCGACAAGCTGTGGCTGACCGACGCGCAATTCAGCGCCAGCATCACACTGGCGCAGGTGGCACCGGGTCCGAACGTGTTATTTGTCGCGCTGATGGGCTGGAATATTGGCCTGAACGCCGGTGGCCATGGCTTTGCCGTGATCGGCATGACCGCCACGCTTCTAGGGATCTTGCTGCCCAGCACGCTGGTCACCTACTCAGCCGCGCGCTGGGGTCACCGCAACCGCGAGTTGCGCGGCGTGCGCGCCTTCAAGCAAGGCATGGCTCCTATCGTCATTGCACTGCTGGTCGCCACCGGCTGGGTGCTGATCGCTAACCAGGGGCCTTTCACGCAGCACTGGCATTTGTGGGTGATTGCAGGCATCACCGCCCTGGTGGTGTGGCGCACGCAATTGCATTTGCTGTGGCTGCTGGGGGCGGGGGGCGTGGCGGGGTGGATGGGGTGGGTTTAGGGGACAGACTGGCAAAAGTCCTGCAACTGCACGGCTTCAGCCGGCCTCAAAATATGCACTGTCGAGACACCACCTAGAACCAATAAATCCAGATCGCCGGTAACTAGCCATGGTGCGGATGATGCCAAGGCTGTGTGAATGAATTTGTCTTCATCAACGTCTCGGCTGAAGCGCTGCAAAGCGATGTCGTGTGGAATCTCAACCCAATGCGCCACAGCCTTCGCGTCGTGCAGAATTCCGCGCCTCGCTTCCATGCTCAGGTAGCTGTCAAACTTTGGCCTCCACAGCCGGGCTTCAAGCTCCGCAAACGTGGCCGCTGAAAACACTGGCGCGCCTGAACTCAATACCCGCCTGATGAGCTTTGCGGGAGCCCCAGAGGTGGAAAGTGCCGCACTGATCCAGACATTGGTGTCAACAACGACACGATTGGGTGCGCCGGGCAAGCTTAACTTTCGTCCGCCAGCAATGCATCCAACACGGCGGGTGTCATCCCGGCGCGTTCTGCGGCGCGGGCGGATTCATCTAACGTGTGCTGCAAACGGTTGGCATAAAACGCTCGCATGGCTTCAAAGTCTTGCGCGCTGACCATCACGCCCACCATGCGGTCATGCCGAAGCACACCCACAGGCTCACGCTGTGCCCGGTCTAAAAATTCACCAAAACGTGTTTTGGCTTCGTTGGCAGAATAAGTTTGCACGATTAACTCCTGATTCAAAGTGATGAATCACTACCTTCATTTTAACCAAATCGTTCGATTTGGTCGAATTAATCTCAAATTACTCAATGCAGTTATCGCGGGCTCTCAAAAAAAACATAGTTCGACGCGTAATCGCTGATCTCGAAATAGACTTTTTTCTCGCCGGGGTCGGCGATCATATTGAGGTTTTCGTCCAGCACGCCGTAGCCGAACCGATACGGGCGTGGTTTGTTGTCGTCGGTGCCCAGGGCGGTGCTGAGTTTGTCGATTTTCAGGAAGCGGCGCACGACTTTATCGCCCGCGTAGATTTCCAGAACGCCGTTGGTGCCGGTCCAGTTCTGGATATCGCGGCTGATCTTGTTTTGCTGCTCTTGGGTGCAGCTTGCAAGCAATAAAACGCTTGCAACGCCCATCGATATTGCATACGTCAATCTATTTTTGGTAGCGCTCATGATTTCTCCAGGGTTGATTTTTTGGGGTCGCAATGCATCACGTCTGCCGCTGCCGCAACGCCTCATACAGGCACACGCCGCTGGCCACCGACACATTCAGGCTCTCGACCGCACCACGCATCGGGATGTAGACCAGCTCATCGCAGGTTTTAGCGGTGAGGCTTCGCATGCCGTCACCCTCGGCCCCCAAAACCAGAGCGATGGGGCCTGTCAAATCGGCCTGGTACAGCGTTTTGGTCGCGGCGTCGCTGGTGCCGATGATCCAGATGTTGCGCTCTTTCAATTCGTTCAGCGTGCGCGCCAGGTTGGTCACCATGAAGTACGGCACAGTTTCTGCCGCACCGCTGGCGACCTTGGCAACCGTCGCATTGATGCCCGCTGCATGGTCTTTGGGTGCGATCACCGCGTGCACGCCCGCACCATCGGCCACGCGCAGGCAGGCCCCCAGGTTGTGCGGGTCGGTCACCCCGTCTAGCACCAAGATCAACGGATTGACGCGCTGATCAGCGGGCAAGGCGAGGTTGCTGGCCTCCAGGTTTTCCAGCAGCTCGTCCAAGGAGGTGACGAGCACGATCTCTTTCACCCGCGCCACCACGCCCTGGTGGCCGTGGCCACCGCACAGCTTGGACAACCGCAGTCCGTCGGACTCCAGCATCTTGCAGCCAGCCTCGGTGGCGCGGTCAAAAAAAGAACGCATGCGGGCATCACGGCGCGACGCGTCGAAGTGGATTTCAATGACGGATTGGGGCGCTGTTTTCAAGCGCACACCGACGGCGTGGAAGCCGAACAAGACTTTGGTGGAAGACATACCACGATTATCGCGGTGGACTCTGGGCACGCTGCACCTACCTCGCCACAGTCCTCCAATTTTGCTACTAAATATATAGCTTCTTATGCAATAAATGAGAGATCTAGAGGCCCATTTTATTCATAATTTAATCAAAATCGGAGGTTTTTTGCCGAAAATTAACCCAGGAGTTCATTTTTAGCAATCAGACCACTCTGCCCGCCTCAATCGTGATGCGCCGCTGGCAGCGGTCGGCAATGCCTCGGTCGTGCGTCACCAACACCAGCGTCGTGCCCAGCTCTTCATTCAGCTCAAACATCAGCTTCATGATGGTCTCGCCGGTGGCGAAATCCAGGCTGCCAGTGGGCTCATCGGCCAGCAGCACGGCCGGTTTGACGACGAAGGCGCGGGCCAGGGCAACGCGTTGCTGCTCGCCGCCGCTCAACACTTTCGGGTAATGACCCAGGCGCTGCGCCAGGCCGACGCGCGCGAGCATTTCAGTGGCGAGCTTGCGGGCGTCTTTCATGTTCGCCAGTTCAAGCGGGAGCATGACGTTCTCAAGCGCCGTCAAATTGCCCAGCAACTGGAAGCTTTGAAACACAAAGCCGACTTTGCGGGCGCGCAACGCAGCGCGCTCGTCTTCGTCGATGGTGAACAGGTCTTGCCCGGCCAGCTTCACAGTGCCGCGCGTGGGGGTGTCCAGACCTGCGATGATCGACAGCAGCGTGCTTTTGCCCGAGCCAGATGCGCCGACAATGGCGGCGGTCTCCCTGGGGGCCAGCCAGAAGTCGATATCCTGCAAAATATCCAGCGTGCCCGTGGAATCCGCAACTGACTTGAAAACATGCTCCACGGCAACAATATGGGTCGATGTTGCGTCGCTTGGCGCTGAATTGGGATTTGACATGAGGCTTTCTTTTACTTTTTCGCGAATCCGCAGACACTGGTGCCGACACTTTATCCTAGCGCCGATGCTCTTCGTATCGTTGGGGATTTCAACTGCCGCCGCGTTGGCCGCCACATCGGCTGCCAGCAAGGCCGAGCCGACGATTCTGATTGTGGGCGATTCGCTCAGTGCTGAATATGGCTTGAAGCGCGGACAAGGCTGGGTGGCGCTGCTGGAGCAGCAGCTCAAAACCGAGAAGCTCAGCGCCAAGGTCGTCAATGCCAGCATCAGCGGCGACACGACCTCGGGCGGCATCTCGCGTTTGGCTCCCCTGCTGGCGCAGCACAAGCCCAGCCACGTGATCATTGAACTGGGCGGCAATGATGCGCTGCGGGGTCTGCCGATCTCATTGACCGAAAACAACCTGGGCAAGATGACCCAGGCGGCGCAAAAAGCCGGGGCCAGAGTGCTGTTGATCGGCATGCAAGTCCCGCCGAATTACGGTGGGGATTACGGCACACGGTTCGCTGACACCTTTACCAACGTTGCCAAAACCAACAAAGCGGCCGTGGTGCCGTTTTTGCTCAAAGGCGTGGCGGATGGCGCCAACCCGACCGAAATGTTCCAGAACGACCGCATTCACCCCAAGGCCGAGGCGCATCCGATCATGCTGGCCAATGTGTGGCCTGAGTTGAAAAAGCTGCTGAAGTAATCCGCTGGACATATACCCTCCATGAGCCTGACCCCGCTGGCCGCAGCCGCCGTCCTGCCCCGCTTGGGCGACTTTGATGCCATCATTGATGCCCGCAGCGAAGGTGAATTTGACGAAGATCACTTGCCCGGCGCGCTGAATTGGCCCACGCTGACCAATCAAGAGCGCATCTTCATCGGCACCACCTACAAGCAGGTCAACGCCTTCGAGGCAAAAAAGCGCGGCGCAGCGCTGGCGGCCCGCAACATCGCCCGCCACATTGAGCGCGACGTGATCGACAAACTCAAAGACTGGGCGCCGCTGGTGTACTGCTGGCGCGGTGGCAAGCGCAGCGGCTCGCTGGCGTTGATATTGGATCAAATCGGCTTCAAGGTGACTTTGATTGAAGGCGGCTACAAAGCCTTTCGCGCGGCGCTGGTGGAGGATATTCCTCGCCTGGTGAGCAGCATCAACTGGCGTGTGATTTGCGGCACCACGGGCTCGGGCAAGACGCGGCTGTTGCAAGCCCTGGCGGCGCAAGGCGCGCAGGTGCTGGA
>JANNFW010000554.1:0-2520 GCA_031380235.1 Rhodoferax sp.
CAAACAAAGCTGTGCGCATCGGCGTGGTGAGCGCGATGGCCGCCGATCCAAAGTCAGGCGTTTTCTACAACCGCATCAAAGGTGAGATGGAGGCCGCCGTGGCAAAGTTGGGTTACGAGAGCGTCAGCATCGCGCGCCCCAGTATGCTGGCTGGCGACCGTGAATCGCTCAAGCAGGCGTCACGCCCTGGGGAGCAAATCGGCTTGAAGCTGATGTCTGCGGTGAGCTTTTTGATCCCGGCAAACTACAAGGCCATCGCAGCGGCCGATGTTGCCCGCGCACTGCATCGCATGGTGACCGAAGGCCACGCAGGGGTGCGTATTGCGATGTCGGGAGAGCTGAGCGTGTTGGCGAGTAGGGCGGCTTAATCTGCGCTGATAGCTCAAATGGGCCGGTCAAATTCTCTGGTCAAAGATTGCCGGTTGAGCGCATGGCCTCTAATCTCAATGAAATTGACTGATCCAACGTGCTCAGTTTCCGCTGCAGCTCGACTTTCTCCACGGGGCTGGCGACCGAATCTATCTGCTTCTTCAGCGCGGCCCTTTGGTGAAACAGGTCAACCTCCGGCGGCACGAATCCGGAATCTTTGAGTATCTTGAAGGGCATTCGAAACTCGATGGGAGTGGCCTCCCAACCGGGGTCGTTGTTGATTGGTTTGCCGAACCCTCGGATGGTTTGCAGCTCGCCTTTGGCCAGTGCTTCTTGAAGGTGCTGCGCTATCAGTTCGTCTTGTGTGGACATTGATACCTCCTGTTGAGCATTTTCTCGGACGACAGAAAGAAGCGCAAGTGAATCGAAACCCGTGAGCGAATCGTAACTTGGGTCGATAAACCTTCTTCATCATGAAGCCGGCTTAAAGAGGACACAAACACACACCGTGTCCTACATCCATTTACCCCGCCTCCCGTGATAATAAATGCGTCGTCAACTCACTTCAGGTGCCACCATGATTCAACTCGATGCGCGCTCCGACGGTCAAGCCCCCTTGGGCTCCAGCTTGACCATGATGGCCGCAGTCTTCATCACGACCCTCCTCACCAGCGCATCCGCGCAAGGCCAAACCATGCTGACCCAGGCCCAAATCAAGCAAGGCTATATGGAACAGGCCGCGCTGGCCCAGTTCCACCGCTGGTATCAAATCTATGAAAACAACGCGGTGCCGATTGAGAGTTCGCTCGACATCTTGATGCCTGATGTCAAGATCAAATCGAGCTTGGGCGAAGGTGTGGGCCACCAAGCATACAAACAGCGCATCGCAGAGCTTCCCAAAACCTGGAAGAACGCGCACCGCGTGAAAGACACAAAAATCGATGTTGCAGCAGACGGGCAAGTGCAATTGATTGCCAATATCGAGTACCTCAACCAGGGTAGCGCCGCAGACGGCTCGGTGCGCGCCGCCAACTTGAAATACACCACGCAACTCAAACCCACAGATTCGGTGTTGCCACGCTTCACGGCGCTGGCGATTGAACAGGTCAGCGCATCTGACACGAAGACCTTTGCAGACGCCTACCCCGAGAACCGCCTCAAAAGTTTGACCCACTACTGGCTGGCCTTGGTTGAAGACCCCAAGCGCCGACTGGAGCCGTTTCAGGAAATTCTGGCGAAAGACTTCAAACTCGACTTCTCCAGCGGTGCGATTACTGACTTTGCCGGCTTCGAAAAGTGGTTTCGCGGACCTGGATCTGCGGTGGCTGCCAGCACGCATCAAATGAGCAACTTCAGCTATCAGCGAACGGGCGACAACCGCTTCAACGTGAAGGTTGATTTCGACTGGCAAGGCATTCTGCCCGACGGTCGGGAGATGGTCGCCAAAACACGCCATAGCTGGACTGTGGAAGATAACGCGACCGAGCGCTTTGCGCGCATCAAGACGGCACAGGTCGAGGTTTTGAAGCCGTTTACGCCGCGCACCAACTAAACAGACCCGGTCTTCAACTGTAAGCTGCACCCGGCGCGTACTGCGCGAGCAAGCGCGCGCGAACGGCGACCTCTTCTACCCTCCAGCTCGTAAGTACCTGATCCGGCATCAGTGAAGTATCTTTTTTTAATTGCATATACAATAGTTGTAGATGCAATATATCACATGAAAATTTCTACCAAACCACAAGGCTGCACCAACCTCAAGCTGCGCCAGCTGGGCCGCATGGTTACGCGGCACTACGACCACTACATGTCCGAAGTCGGCCTGAAGAACACACAGTACGCGTTGCTTTCACATGTCGTCAAACTCGGGCCGATTCGTCCAGGTGACTTGGCCAAACGCATGCAGATGGATGCCTCGACGCTGACCCGCAACCTGCAGCCGATGGCGGCCAAGGGCTGGTTGACCGTCGGCGCAGGTGAGAATGCACGCAGTCGATTGGTCGAAGCGACCTCTGCGGGGCGCGCCATACGTGTGGAAGGTCAGCGTGCCTGGAAAGCGGCCCAACTGGCTCTGAACGAGCGGTTAGGCATGGAGCGAATTTTGGCGCTACCCTGGTTGAGGTACTCGATATTGGCAATCAATTGCACTTGCCC
>JANNFW010000572.1:0-1772 GCA_031380235.1 Rhodoferax sp.
GAAAAACTCCTTCAAACCGGGGAACAGTCCCCAGCCCGAAGGCTTCTCCTCAATAGCGCTTAGCGCAAGTGGCCCACAAAGCAAAACGCGGTGGCAGGCCTCGCAGAACCGCCACCGCGTCAGCGGTTTAGTTCAACGTAATGTAGCTCGTCGGCTAAACCTGGACGTTCAGTTTATCCGACCGGATAAGCCCGGCATTTTGATCCGGACACAAACGGCTGGCTGCGCTGAAATCCGCTTGACACCTTGGTCAAAACTCGTGATACTGTATATAAAAACAGTTCTTGGCAATCCTGTGAACCCTGTCATCTATATCCCCCGATCGAAACGTTTGCTGGGGCAGCTTTGCGAGGTGCTGCGTTACAAAACACTATAGCCTTAAGACCGAGCAGGCTTACGTGTATTGGGTCAAATTTTTTGTGCGCTGGAGCGGCATGGGTGGTCAGATGCGCCATCCGCGCGAGATGGGCGCACCCGAGGTATAAGCCTTTTTGACGATGCTGATGTCAGAGTGGCAGGCGGCACAGCCAGCCCATTGGATGCGTTAACGGCAGTCTAGCTATGCTGCAAAATACATAGCTAGTCGTGCATGCTGTTCGAGAGCTAGAGGCGTATTTAATCACTAAATTGTCGATTTTGAGCCGATTTTTGCAAGAAATGAACCTGCGGGTTCATTTTTCATGTTGAGCTCCCATTTTCAACTTACTTCAACTCAAATCACGCCGCATTCGCACTTCTTCGACCTTGCCGCTGCCCAAGGTAAATGTCTTGGCGGTGGACATCTCGCGTTTGAAGCCCGCCAGCTCATAAAAGCGCAGCGCACGCTCGTTTCGCAGCATCACCCACAGCGTTACTTCCGAGCAGCCTTCTTCCACCAGTCCGTCACGGCAGCCATCCCACAGCGCCAGGCCCACGCCTTCGCCCCAGTAATCCGGCGCGACATACATGGCCCAAATTTCACCCGTGGTCGGCTTGGTTTTGGGGTCGCGCGTGCGGTCATAACCGGCAAAGCCGACGATGGCATTGCCGTCCAGCGCGACGATGACTTGCGGCTCACCGAATTTGATGGAGTCCAGCCATTCAGCCTTTTTCTTTTCGACCGACAGGCCCTTGAGATAATCATCGGGCACCAGGCCCGCGTAGGCCACGCGCCAAGTCTCAACGTGGAGCTCGGCGATGGTTTGCGCGTCTTTTGCGGTAGCGGGGCGGACTTGAATATTGAGATTGCTGGACATGACTGACGGTTTAGCTGTTGGCGTTAAGTTCGCGGGGTGGGAATTGTCGCATCAGACAAAAAAAAGCCCCGACGGACCGGGGCTTTTGGTCGAGTGGCGACGAATCTAAGCTTTGCGCCGCCGCACCACCGCCAGCCCCGCCAATGCCAGCCCCAACAGCGCAAGCGAACCTGGCTCAGGCACGGCCTGCGCGGTCACGTTGGACCAGTGTGCCGTGTAATCCGCCACGACGGCATTGGGGAAGTTCGCAGGGTCGCCAAAGTTATACGCCTGCATGATCGTGGCCCTGAAGTCAGTGCTGCCATTGATGGTGGAGTCTGTGTAAACCAGGTTGCCGTTCAACAGGAATTCATAGGCAGTTCCAGTGAACAGGATTTCAAACGCTGTCCACGCGTCGTAAACCACGGGAGCCGCCAAGTCGACCCAACCACCGCTGACATCGCCATCAAAGACGCGGTAACGGCCCCCACCCTCATCGTCATTGGTGAAGCCGAAGATGAGATAGTCGGTGATGCCGACGTAGGGGGTGGCGGCAAC
>JANNFW010000617.1:0-2035 GCA_031380235.1 Rhodoferax sp.
GCCATGGCGGTGACGCACGCGGCAATGATGAGAGGAAGAAGTTTCAGTTTCATGGTTCCATATCTCCTTAAAGATGATCTATCAACATGATGACCAGACAGAGGGTTGTCCGGTCAAACCCTAATTACGCCTCAACTAAACCTTAACTATGCCCTCAACTAAACCTTGACTGCGCCCTGATCTATACCCTTAACTACGCCCTGGATTTCGCTAGCGGGCACATCGCGCGTCCCTACGCGCGCCCACAGTTTTTTCAGCATCCCCATCACGCCCATGGGCATGAGGTACATCAAGGCGATCATCAGCATGCCGTAGATGGCGGCGGGTGCCGATTTGGAAAGTTCGTCGGCAATGTTGGGCACGTACTGGATAAAAATAGCGCCGAAAATCGCACCGGGGATCGATGCCAGACCGCCCACCACCACGCCCACCAGCAAGAAGATGGACAACTGCACGGTGAAGCTGTCGGGCGAGACATACGCCACGACGATCGCGCCCATCGCGCCTGCCACGCCTGTGAACGCGGCGGACACGCCGAATATCAACGACTTGAAGACGGGCAGGTTGATGCCCATGGCGGTGGCGGCAATCGGGTGATCACGCACGGCGATGAGCGCGCGGCCAATGCGCCCGCGCAAAAGGTTGTAGGCGATCAGGAACATCAGCGCCGCGACGGCCAGGGTGAAGAAGTAAAGCCATCGGTCTGGGCTCAACGGCTGGCCCAACAGGCTGAATGAAAACGGGGCCTCGGGCTTGCTGAGCACGATGCCTTGAACGCCGCCCGTCAAGCCTTCGATCTTTTTGTATTTCAAAAGCTGCGGCACAGCCACGGCCAGCGCAAAGGTTGCCAAGGCCAGGTAATGGCCCGCCAGCCGCAGCGCTGGAAAGCCCACTAAAAACCCAAATACAAAGCAGACCAGTGCCGCCACCGGCAGGGTGGTCCAGTACGGTGCGCCCATCTTGTCCATCAAGACCGCAGCGGTGTAAGCCCCGAAGGCGTAAAACGCGCCGTGGCCCAATGAGATTTGCCCGTTGAAGCCGGTCAAAATATTCAGGCCGAGGATGGCCACCGCATACACCATCACCAGGTTGAACTGGAACACACGGTAGTTCTTGAACAGAAAGGGCAATATCAAGAGGCCGACGGCCAAAGCGGCAGCGGCCACCCACATCCATTTGTTGGGAGTTGTTTTCATACGCGTGTCACCACGGCTTTGCCGAAAAGACCATTGGGTTTGAGCGTCAGGGTGACGACGATCAGCACCAAAGCCACGGTGAGTTTGAGCTCGGTGCCAATCACGTAAGCGCCCAAGAGATTTTCAAGCACGCCCACCACAAAGCCTCCCGCGACGGCACCCCATGGGTTGTCGATGCCCCCTAAAAGCGCTGCCGCGAAGCCGTAGAGCAGGATGCCCACCATCATGTTGGGATCCAGAAACACGATGGGGGCCACCATCATGCCAGCCACCGCACCAATGGCCGCTGCCAGGCCCCAGCCC
The DNA here is from genome assembly GCA_031380235.1 of Rhodoferax sp. Lineage (GTDB taxonomy): Bacteria > Pseudomonadota > Gammaproteobacteria > Burkholderiales > Burkholderiaceae_C > JANYCG01. The sequence goes on from JANNFW010000617.1 coordinate 1,500, forward strand.
AAGCCCAGCATCCACGAGACACGAATGCCGACCAGCCGCGCAGAGTCCGGGTTTTGAGCGGACGCGCGCATCGCCAGGCCCAGGGGCGTGTAGCGGAAAAAGGCAAACAGCGCCAACACCACGACCAGCATTACGACCAACGAGCCGACATCATGTGCCGTGAAGAGATTGGTGGTGATCCAACTGCTCTTGGGAAACGGGCTGGGGAACGACTTGAGCGTGTGGTCAAAAATCCAGCCCGTCAGGGCATTCACGATCAGCAGCAGGCCGATGAACACAATCACGTTGTTGAGCACCGGCGCTTTCTCCACCGGGCGCAAGATCAGCCGTTGAATCACCAGCCCCAAAATGAATGACACCGCCACCGTTGCAAAAAATGCACCCCAGTAGGGCCAGCCCGCTTGAATCATCGCCCAGGCGATAAAGGTGCTGAAGGTGGCCATCTCGCCCTGCGCGAAGTTGATGTGGTGCGTGGACTGATAAATCATGACCAACGCCAGTGCCACCGAGCCATAAATACAGCCATTCGCCAGGCC
>JANNFW010000644.1:0-3254 GCA_031380235.1 Rhodoferax sp.
GAAGCGGGTAAAGCCAAAAACGCAAAAGACGGCGGCCGCCCGCAACTGCTGAGAACCATGGTTGGGGCCGAAGAAATCGCCGAAGTGGTGAGCCGTGCCACGGGCATCCCTGTCGCCAAAATGCTGCAGGGCGAACGCGACAAGCTGCTGCAGATGGAAGACAAGTTGCACCAGCGCGTGGTCGGCCAAAGCGAGGCGATCACGGCGGTAGCCAATGCCATTCGCCGCTCGCGCGCGGGCCTGGGCGACCCGAACCGGCCGACTGGCTCGTTCCTGTTCCTCGGCCCCACCGGCGTCGGCAAAACCGAGCTGTGCAAGGCACTCGCGGGTTTTCTGTTTGATTCAGACGACCATCTGGTGCGCATCGACATGAGTGAGTTCATGGAAAAGCATAGCGTGGCACGATTGATTGGTGCGCCACCCGGCTATGTAGGCTACGAGGAGGGCGGCTATCTGACCGAAGCCGTGCGCCGCAAACCCTACAGCGTGCTGCTGCTTGACGAGATCGAAAAGGCCCACCCCGATGTCTTCAACGTGCTGTTGCAAGTGCTCGACGATGGCCGTTTAACCGATGGCCAGGGCCGCACGGTCGACTTCAAAAACACAGTCATCGTGATGACCAGCAATATTGGCAGTCAGATGATCCAGAACATGGTCGGCAAGCCGTATGAGGACGTGAAAGACGCCGTGACCGACGAGCTGAAAAATCACTTTCGCCCCGAGTTTTTGAACCGCATCGACGAGACTGTCGTGTTCCACAGCTTGGATGCCAAACACATCGAAAGCATTGCCGCGATCCAGATGAAGGTGCTGCAAGCGCGCCTGGCCAAGATGGATTTGACGTTGGAAGTGTCACCCGCCGCGTTGAAAGAGTTGGCCAAAGTCGGCTTCGACCCCGTGTTTGGCGCGCGCCCCCTGAAGCGCGCGATTCAGCAGCGCATTGAAAACCCGCTGTCCAAGCTGCTGCTGGAGGGCAAGTTCTTACCCAAAGACGTGATCCCGGTGGACGTAGACCCGATCCGCGCGCCGGGGGAGTTCAGCTTTGCGCGGGTGGTGCATTGACGCTTTTACCTATGTGCCGCATCGTCGGATCGGGCGTCAAAGGGCAGCGCGGCGATCGACGGCCTGTCGGGCAGCGCTAACACAGCCGGTTCAGACGCAGGGGCTGCAGCAGAGTCCGGCGACACTTGCAAGGTGAAGCGATAGCCCCGCCCGGCCAGGCTCGCAAAAAATCATCTGTGAAGTCGGCTCGTTGTGGCTCACCCAAGATGGCCGTGGCAAAGACATCGTTCTGGAAGCGGGCCAGGAATTCCAGTGCGACCACCACGACCGCAACACGCGCCTGCTGGCTTACGCCTTGAGCAATGCGCGGTGGCGTTTGGGTTAAAGGCATGATCCTGTCCAAGACGGGCATTCAGCTTTTCAGGGACAGCGCATAGAAGTTTGGTTTTTTTGAGCTGTTGACGTATACTATTTTTAAATTTGTACGTCATTGCATTTCTCAAAAAGCATCTGCCCCATGACCCATCCCTCCAAACTCACCTTGCGACTTGACTCAGGCTTGATTGAAAGCGCCAAGGCGTTTGCGCATGAACATCAGCGTTCAGTGTCGCAGCTAGTGGCTGATTATTTTGCGCGGCTGGCGGCACAGCCGACACCGCCTGCGTCAACGAAAGTCAAGGCATTAAGCCCGGCAACTCCCTCTCTGGGTAGATCATGGGCTGTCAAGAAGCCTGCCGCATTGAGTCCCGTCACAAACAGCCTGTGCGGAGTGTTGAAAGCCAAATCGGCGACTAAAGTCAACGCCAAACGACAGCCAAGCGCCGACCCCGACAAAGCGGCTTATCACAAGTATCTTGAACAAAAGTACCTGTGAGAGTCTTGTTTGATACGAACGTGTTGATGGACGTATTGCTCGGGCGTCGGCCATTTGTCGAAGAGTCTGCCCAGGTGATGGATCAGGTGGTGCGCGGCGCGGTCACAGGCCTAATCTGTGCCAGGACGGTCACAACGATTTTCTACCTGACCAGCAGGGAAGTTGGGGGCGACGAGGCGATGCAGCATATCCAAAAACTGATGAATCTTTACGAAGTTGCGCCCGTCACCCGCTCGGTATTGGATGCTGCGATAACTAGCAACTCACCCGACTTCGAAGATGCCGTCCTCGCCGAAGCCGCCCATCAGGCAGGCGCACAAGCCATCGTCACCCGCAACCTGAAAGACTTTGCCAAGAGCCCGGTCCGCGCCTACACGCCCCGGCAGTGGCTGGCTATGGGTTAAACGTTTTTGACGCGCGGTTCGACGTGTTTGCGCAGCCATTCGGCGAATTCCGTTTCTGAAACGTCACCCGCCGCGACTCCCAGAACAGTCAGGGTCGCATCCGCCTGCGTCGCCATCAGCCGATAGCCAATCAGGTACAGAAACAAACCAGTCGCCAAAAACGCAGCGCGTTTGTTGCCATCCACAAAGGCATGGTTCTTGGCCAGCCCGATGCAATAGGCTGCAGCCAACGCGGCGATGTCTGGCGGGTTGGATGGGTCAGCGTAGGCGACGAGGTTCAGCGGTCTTGCCAACGCCGAGTCCAGCAGCCCTTCATCCCGCATGCCGCTGCCGCCCCCGTGTGTTGCCAGGCTCTCGTCATGCAGGATCAGTAACGCTTGTTTTGAAATCCAGCGCCAGCTCATTTGGCAAGCTGGTGAAACGTGTCGCGGTAATCGTGCATGAAGGCGCGGCCCGCCTGGATTTCTTGTTCCAGCGCGGGGTCGTACGGTGTCAAGGTGTAGCCATCAGGCGTTTCAGTCAAAAAGACCGACTCGCCCTTGCCCAGCTTCAACCGCGCAAGCGCTTCTTTGGGCAGCACCACGCCGACAGAGTTGCCAATTTGGGTGAGTTTGAGCATGTGCATGGCGATCTCTGATGTAATTACACTCGTAATACTAAAGCCTAAAACATAGTCGGTCAAGTCTGTAGAGGGCAACGCCCACGCGTCGCGCCGCTTTGGGCGAAAATACCCTGATGACCGCATCAGCTTTGGGCGCAGCCCCTTCAGACTCGCCCGAGAAATTTCGCAGTGACGCGCACCTGATCGGCCTGGTCGGTGTTGCCCACATGATCAGCCACTTCAGCCAGCTCTTGCTGCCGCCGCTGTTCCCCTGGCTTAAGGACGAGTTCAATGCCAGCTATACCGAGCTGGGTTTCTTGATGACGATCTTTTTCGTCGTCTCCTGCGTCACACAAACCCTGTCGGGCTTTGC
>JANNFW010000649.1:0-6410 GCA_031380235.1 Rhodoferax sp.
GTGTACGCGTGCAAAACGCCGGGCAGCAAGTTCAGATTGTTCGTCCAAGCGGAGGTGCTGCCATCCAGTGTCAAGAAGCAGTTTGCGACGGTGCCAATCGGGCATTGCAGCGAGTTGGCGTACGGGTCGGCCAGCGAGAAGTCAAACCACACGTCGTATTGCGTGCCGATGCCGCTTTGGGTCACGCTGTAATCGTTGTCGGTGCCCGCGAGAATCAGGTACTGCCCGTTGCCTAGCATCGGCCCGACCGCTAAGCCCTCCCATTTTTCGGGGGACTTGTTGCCTAATGCGGTCAGGGTATTGGCATCCAGGTCCATTTTCTTGGTGGACTTGATGACGGCCCCCGCAAAAGCGCCCGTGGTCGGCAATGTGATGTTGCTGACGTCGGTGGCGTTGGTCAGGTCAATTTCATACACGGCCTTGTCTGCGGGGCTGAACGTCGCGCCCACCCCCACCCCCCGGTTGTTGCGCTCCAGCACCAGAAACTTGTCATTGCCCAGCGCCACCAGTGCGGAGATGCCGCGGCCCTGACCAGCCGTGTCCATACGGTAGGCGTATTGCGCCACTGCCAAGCCGGTTGCATTGTCAAACTTCACGATGCGCGAATAGACACCGTTGCTACCGCCTTCATCCAGCATCGCGCTTTGCAGCATGGCATAGGAGAACTTGCCGTCTGGGCTGATCGCCAGGCCTTCAAAGCCCCGGTTTGTGCGCTTTCCTGCGGTGTTGCCTGCGTCGCCCGCAAAGTTGGGTGTGCCCGTCGTCGCGTTGCGCGGAATCAGGTTGGCCGGGGTGGTGAAGCGGCGCAGCAGATTGCCGTTGCGATCAAACTCAATCAGCGACGGGCCGTACTCGTCGGACACCAGCAGGTTGCCCGTTTTGGGGTGAATCACCAGGCCCTCGGGGTCAAAGGCGCGCCCCAGTGCGTTGGACGGCGCAGGTGCGATCCCATTGAAGGGCGCGCTTCCCGAAGATACAGAATCTTGAAACTTGACGGTCTGGGCGATCTTGAAGTTAGAGATTGCCCCGTTTGGCGCAATATCGACCGTAAAACGTTGCACCCGCGTCTCATAACTCAACAAGCCACCACCCGGCCCGCGATCAGATACGCCCCACCATTCGTTGCGATTCGGGTCGTAATGGATGTCAGAGAAAAAACCAACGCGCCGATCAATTGCGCTGCCCGTCGACAAGTCCTGCGAGCTGCCTGAAATGGCGATGCCGTTGACAAAATTGGCGGACGTTAAAACGTCGGCGGTTGCGGGGATCAGGGCAAGAGAGAGTGCGAGTGTGCCTAGGGAATTTCGTAGTTTGAACATTGCGAGTGGGTTGTTGCTGATTGTAAAAATACAGCTTAAACCGCGAACATTTCAAATCTGTGACAGATTGAAGAAGCTGATCGCGTCGCTATATAAGTTATAGCTTTTCATGCAATAAGTACGAGAGCTAGAGGCCAATAGTATTCAGAATATAGCGAAAATGGGCCAAAACTGGCCTCAAAAAACCCAATTTGGGTATATTTGGTCAATTTTCAGCTTAACGATGCGCGTTCAATCGTTACGCTCGCACCAGAGCCCTTGGGTGCAACCATGCCAATTTCGTAAACCGTCTCGCCCAGCGCACGCAGCGCCTGCGCGCAGGCTTGCGCATGAGCCGCGTCAATCACAACCACCATGCCGATGCCGTTGTTAAAGGTGCGGTTCATCTCAAAATCATCAATGCCTGCGGTCTTTTGCAGCCAGGCGAACAACGCGGTCTGCGGCCAACTGCCTTTTGTCAGATGCGCTGCGAGGTGCTCGGGCAGCACGCGGGGGATGTTTTCCAGCAGGCCGCCGCCTGTGATGTGGGCTAGGGCTTTGATGGGATGATCCTTCAGCGCTGCCAACACGTTTTTGACGTACAGGCGGGTGGGCTCCATCAGCGCCTCTTTGAAGGGTTTGCCATCCAGCGTGGTCGGCGTTGCGTCGCCCGCGCGCTCAATGCACTTGCGCACCAGGGAGAAACCGTTGGAATGAAGGCCGCTGGAGGCCAGGCCCAGCACGATGTCGCCTTCAGCCACGGTGTTGGTGCCATTCAGGATTTTGGATTTCTCCACCGCGCCGACGCAAAAACCAGCCAGGTCGTACTCGCCGGGCGGATACATGCCGGGCATTTCGGCCGTTTCGCCGCCAATCAAGGCGCAGCCGCTCAGTTCGCAGCCTTTGGCGATGCCGCCGATCACCGAGGCGGCGGTGTCGACATCGAGCTTGCCGCAGGCGAAGTAGTCGAGAAAGAACAGGGGCTCGGCCCCTTGCACCAGCACGTCGTTAACGCTCATCGCCACCAAATCGATGCCGACGGTGCTGTGCATGTTCCACTCAAACGCGAGTTTGAGTTTGGTGCCGACGCCGTCGGTGCCGCTGACCAGCACGGGCTCTTCGTAACGCTTGGGCACCTGAAACAGCGCGCCAAAGCCGCCGATTCCGGCCAAAACGCCTTCGCGCATGGTTTTTTTGGCGAGAGGCTTTATGCGCTCGATCAGCGCGTCGCCAGCGTCGATGTCAACGCCCGCGTCTTTGTAAGAAAGTGGCGAATTTGAGGAGGAGGGGGCGTTTGGAGTTGTCATGGAAACTGAAAACAATGGGCGGCGGCGGTTTGCGCGTCATACCCGAATAGAATTTGCCCAGATTTTAAGCCCTGTCAATAGACCACCTCCCGCTCTGCATATCACCCCCCATGCAATTTACATCGACCCAAAAACGCAGCTTCAGCTGGATCGCCATTGCGCTGGTCATCTTTCTGATCCTGTGGCTGATGGGCCCGGTGCTGACCCCCTTTGTGGTGGCGGCAATACTGGCTTACGCGCTCACACCGCTTGTCAACAAGCTGGATCACATGGGCAAAGGCCGCATCCCGCGCGTGTTGGCCGTCATTTTTGTGGAAGTTATTTTTCTGGTCGCAATGCTCAGTCTGGTGCTGCTGATCATCCCAATCCTCGCCAAAGAGGTACCGCTGATGCGTGAACAGTTGCCGCAGTTGGCCGACAGGTTCAACACCTGGTTCTCACCGCTGGCCGCGCAGTTTGGCTTCAATGTCTCGTTGGATGTGAACAGCATCAAGGCCTTTGTGCTGAAGTATTTGAGCGCCAATTTTGAGGATGCCTTCGGCTCCGTGCTGTCGTCGCTGAAGCTCGGTGGCAGTGTTGCGATGACGCTGTTGGGCAACATCGTGTTGATCCCGGTCGCCCTGTTTTACCTTCTGATGGATTGGGAACGCTTCGTGGCCCGCGCGGTCGCCCTGGTGCCTCTGCGCGCACGCGCGGGTTTTGACAGCTTCACCCATGAGGCCGACGTCGTGTTGGGCCAGTACCTGCGCGGGCAGTTGCTGGTGATGTTGTCGATGGCGGTTTTTTACAGCGTGGGCATGGCGCTGTTTGGGCTGGATCTGGCGCTGCCGATTGGCATCTTCACCGGGCTGGCCATGTTTGTGCCGTACCTGGGGTTTGGCATCGGGCTGATTCTGGCGGTGCTTGCGGGGCTGTTGCAGTTTGCGTCGATCAAGGCGCTGGTGATGGTTGCAGTGGTGTTTGGCATCGGTCAACTACTCGAGAGCCTGATTCTGACGCCGCGCCTGGTAGGTGAGCGCATTGGCCTGCATCCCTTGGCGGTGATCTTTGCACTGCTGGCGTTTGGTCAGATATTTGGGCTGGTGGGCGTGCTGGTGGCACTGCCCGCCAGTGCGGTGCTTCTGGTGGCGATGCGGCGCGTGCAGGCCAATTACCTGTCCAGCAAGCTGTACACCGGCTGATTTAAGTGCCGATGAAGCAGCTCGCACTCGACATGGGTTTGACCAGCGGCCCCACCGTGGCGAGTTTTGTGGCGGGGCCGAATTCGGCGGTTGTGAGTCACTTGGCTTTGTGGATCGGCAATCAATCCAACGCCGCCACTCGCTCGCCTGTGCCGATGTATGTATGGGGCGGCAGTGCCAGCGGTAAAACCCATCTGCTCAAAGCCGCCCGCGAGGCTCTGCGCGAGCAAGGGGCCGTGGCCGGCTGGTTGGATGCCACGGTGCTTGAGCCCCCGGCGTTCAATGAAGCCTGGGCGGCGGTGCTGCTGGACGATGTGCACCTGTACACCGCCATTCAGCAGCAAGCGGCGTTCAACTGGTTTGTCAACGCGCAAACCTTGCAGCGCTGGGTGATGGCGGCGGGTGCCTTGCCGCCCGCAGATTTGCCCTTGCGTGATGACTTGCGCACGCGGTTGGGTTGGGGTCATGTGTTTGAATTGCATGTGCTCAGCGAATCTGAACGCCGTGCCGTGCTGCGCCAATCGGCCGATGCACGCGGTATTTTTTTGGGTGACGAGGTGATGGACTTCATGCTGACGCGCTTTAGCCGCGACTTGGGCAGCCTGATGGAGTTGCTGGAGCAGATGGATGCCTACTCCCTGCAAACCAAACGGCCTCTCACCATTCCGCTGATCAAATCGATGATGGAAAATTCGTGATTAAACTCGTGAAGAAGCACGTGAAGAGATTCGTCTTTTTCGATCTGGATCACACGCTGTTGCCGATTGATTCTGATTTTTCGTGGGGTGTTTTCACCACCACGAATGGTTGGGTTGATCCTGGCGAGTTCCGCCAGCAGAACGAGAAGTTTTATGCCCAGTACCAATCGGGCACGCTGGACATTCATGAATATGTGCGGTTTGCCACGGCGGCAATCAAACGCCAGGGTGAAGAAGAATTCGCTGCTGCGCACCTCCAATTCATGCAAGACGTTGTCCGCCCCGCGATCACAGAGCCAGCACTGGCGTTGATTCGGCAGCACAGTCAAGCAGGCGATGTGGCGGTGATCGTTACCGCGACGAATGAACTCATCACCCGCCCGATTGCGCAGGCTCTGGGTGTGCCGGAGTTGATTGCGGTCGAGCTGGAGCGCCATCATGCGCCCGGCGGCTGGATCACTGGCGAGATCAAGGGTGTGCCTTCCATGCGCGAGGGTAAGGTGACGCGAGTCGAGGCCTGGCTGGCGGCGCGCTCGCTGAACTGGGCGGATGTTGACAGTACTTTTTACAGCGACTCCATCAACGATTTACCGCTGCTGGAGCGGGTCAACCACCCGGTTGCCACCAACCCCGATGACCGCCTGCGAGCGATTGCCCAGGCGCGCGGATGGCGCATACTTGACCTGTTTTCCAAACAATAGACACCCATAGTCATCAATTTACTCAATCTGGAAGCAAGGTTTGATCAAAAAGCTCATCGACAAGTTACTGGGCAAAGCCACACGTGCCGCTGCGCCGAAGGCACCGCCAAAATTCGGCAAGCGCGAGGAGCTGGGGGTGGACGTGCACGCCATCAACCCGGCGCTGGTGGATGAGCGGGCACTGGCCGTCGTGCGCACGCTCAAAGAGGCGGGTTTTGAGGCCTACATCGTGGGCGGAGCCGTTCGCGACTTGATGGTCGGCCTGGTGCCCAAGGATTTTGACGTGGCCACCAATGCCACGCCCGAACAGGTCAAAAGCCTGTTTCGCCGGGCGTTCATCATCGGTCGGCGCTTTCGCATCGTGCATGTGGTGTACGGGCGCGGTCGCGAGCATGAGGTGATTGAAGTCTCCACCTTCCGCGCCTACCTGGACAACGCTGCCGCTGAGGCTGTGGCCGGCAACGAAAAAACCAGCAAGAGCGAGCTGGCGGGCATGAAACACGCCGTGGACTCCAGTGGACGTGTGCTGCGCGACAACGTCTGGGGCCCGCAAGAGGAAGACGCGGTGCGGCGCGACTTCACCATCAACGCCATGTATTACGACCCGCAGGCGCAGATCGTGGTGGACTACCACGGAGGCATTGCAGACACCAAGAAACGCGTCATCCGCATGATTGGCGACCCGGCGACGCGCTACCGCGAGGACCCGGTGCGTATCATCCGCGCGGTGCGTTTTGCGGCGAAGTTGAGCGGGCTGGGCTTCAAGCTGGAGGCCAAAACGGCGGCGCCCCTGGTGAAATCGCAAGAGCTTTTGGCCGATGTGCCGCAAAGCCGCCTGTTTGACGAAATGCTCAAGCTGCTGCAAACCGGGCATTCACTGGCGTCCATCGAGCAACTGAAGTTGTTGGGCATGTCGCGCGGCATTTACCCCTTGCTCGACGTGGTGGTGGAGCGCGCGGAAACGCCGTTTGTGAATGCTGCACTCAAGGACACGGATCGCCGCGTAGGCGAAGGCAAGCCTGTGGCGCCGAGCTTCCTTCTGGCCTGCGTGCTGTGGGCCGATGTGCGCGATGGTTGGTCTGCTCGTCAGAATGACCACCAAAATGCTTTGCCCGCCCTGCATGACGCGATTGATGATGTGTTCAACGCGCGCATTGGCGATGTGTCAGGCCGAGGCAGGCTGGCGGGCGATATGCGGGAGATCTGGGTGATGCAGCCGCGCTTC
>JANNFW010000656.1:0-2118 GCA_031380235.1 Rhodoferax sp.
TTTGATGCAGGCCGCGTGCACCATGCGTGGCTGGCCTGGGGTTTTGCGGTGGGCGGGCCAACGCTGCTGGCGCTGGGCATCCATTGGCTGCTGATGGTCGGCGTCGGCTGGCCTGCTGCGGTGCTTTGGAACATCGCCGTGCTTTACGTCACCTTAGGATTCCGGCAATTCAGCCATCACTTCACGGGCATTCGCGACGCGCTGGATGCGGGCGAGGAGGCGCAAGCGCGCGAGCGGCTGGCCAAGTGGCGGCAAATGGATGCCAGCGAGCTGCCGCGCAGCGAAATTGTGCGTCACGTCATCGAGCACTCGGTGCTGGCGGCGCACTGGCATGTGTTTGGTGTGCTGGGCTGGTTCTCGGTGCTGGCGGCGTTGGGCTTGGGGCCAGCGGGTGCCGTGCTGTACCGGGTTAGCGAATTTGTGACGCGCTACTGGAAGCACCGAAGCCGACTGCATCTGCAACCTGTCAGCATCGCGCTGCAAGACGCGGCCACGCAGGCCTGGTACCTGATCGACTGGCTGCCTGCCCGCGTCACAGCTTTGGGCTTTGCTGTGGTGGGCAGCTTTGAAGAAGCGATTGATGCCTGGCGTACTTACACGCAAAACGCGTTAGCCAGCAGCAACGCAGTAACCAACAACGGGGTGATACTCGCGGCGACATCGGGTGCCGTCAATGTACGCCTGGGCGTGCCATGGGTGAAAGAAGGGGTGTCTCCCAATGCAACTACGCCAGATCTGGCGCAATCCCTCGGCGCGGATTCGCCATCAGCCGCTGCGGGCACGCACGGCCAGGAACCTGAGCTGGCGCATTTACGCAGTATTGTGGGTTTGGTGTGGCGCTCCGTCGTGATGTGGATGGTGTTGCTGGCGCTGCTTACCTTGGCGCGCTTGCTAGGTTAAATGATGACGCAGCCCACCGCCGCGCAGCCGCGCAATCCGCTGCACGGCTTGACACTTGAAACCATCGTGACGGCACTGGTTGATCAGTACGGCTGGGAGTCGCTGGGGCAGCGCATCCCGGTGCGCTGTTTTCAGAGCGATCCCAGCGTTGTATCAAGCCTGAAATTTTTGCGTAAAACGCCGTGGGCGCGAGATAAGGTGGAAGGTCTTTATCTGTTCATGCTGCGCGAGCAGAAAAGAGCAGCACAGTGAGTTTCATCCACAGTGCGGATCAATAGGGTAGATCAATACCGCCCCGTGTTCTCGCTCAGCTCCGCAAACAGTTCGCTGTAGATTTTGTAGCGGTTCTGGCTGATTTCACTAGGCCCAGTCGCCACTGCTGATTTGGACACAGCTGGCTTGACGCCACAACCAGGTTCATGCAGGTGCGTGCAGTTGTAGAACTTGCAGTTGGCCACGTGCGGCTTCAAGTCGGGCATATAAGCCGCAAGCTGCGCCGGGTCGATGTGGTTCAGGCCAAATTCCTGAAAGCCGGGCGAATCGATGATTGCGGTCGTTTTGGCACTATCCACCCAATACCAGGTCGTGCTGGTCGTCGTGTGCTTGCCCGCGTTCAGGGCTTGTGATATCTCGCCCGTCTGCGCCAGTGCGCCAGGGGCCAGCAGGTTGATCAGCGTGCTTTTGCCTGCGCCCGAGGGGCCCAGCACCAGGGTGGTTTTGCCACCGAGCAGCTTCAGCAATTCGGCGCGGTCAACCTCGGCAGATGCCTTCAGCGAGAGCGGCAGCACGCCATAGTGCATGTGCCTATACGGTTGCAGCCATGCCCACGCGCGCTCAAACGGCTCGACCAAATCGCTTTTATTCAACCCGATGATGGCGGTGATGTGTTCGGCCTCGGCTGCGATCAGCGCGCGCGATAGTTGGTGGCTTGAGAACTCGGGCTCCGCCGCGATCAGAATCAGCACCTGATCGAGATTGGCCGCAAACGACTTGGTGCGAACTTCATCCTGGCGGTAAAACAGATTGCGTCGTGGCTCGATCTTTTCAATCGTGCCCTCGTCTTGAGACGGTTTCCAAAGCACCCGGTCGCCCACCACGCCTTGACTCTTCTTGCCGCGCGAATGGCAGATCAGACGCTTGCCTTCATTGGTTTCGACTAAAAAATGCCGCCCAAAATTACCGACGATCAACCCTGTATTGAGCCCATTGTGAAGTGCA
>JANNFW010000670.1:0-2028 GCA_031380235.1 Rhodoferax sp.
CACCCACACCAATGCGCGCACGCACGACATTATTCGCAGCGGCTTTGACCGAAGCCCCATGTTCACCGGCGTGATTGATGGCGTGGGGCCGCGCTATTGCCCCAGTGTTGAAGACAAGATCAACCGTTTTGCGGACAAGGAGAGCCACCAGATTTTTCTGGAACCCGAGGGCCTGACGACGAATGAGTATTACCCCAACGGCATCAGCACCAGCCTGCCGTTTGATGTTCAGTACGACCTGGTGCGCTCGATGGCGGGGCTGGGAAACGCCCACATTCTGCGCCCTGGCTATGCGATTGAATACGACTACTTTGACCCGACTTCGCTGAAGAGCAGCTTTGAGACCAAGGCGATCAGGGGTTTGTTTTTTGCGGGCCAGATCAACGGAACCACGGGTTATGAGGAAGCTGCGGCGCAAGGCATGTTTGCGGGGATTAATGCCGCGCTGCAAGCCGGAGCAAAGACACAGTGGACGCAAGACACCTGGGTACCAGGCCGCGACCAAGCCTACCTCGGCGTGCTGGTGGACGACTTGATATCTAAAGGCGTGAGTGAGCCTTACCGCATGTTCACCAGCCGGGCCGAGTTTCGCCTGCAACTGCGTGAAGACAATGCCGACGCGCGCTTGACGGAAGTAGGACGGCAGCTCGGGCTTGTGGACGACAACCGTTGGGACGCTTTTAGCCGCAAGCGCGATGCTGTTTCACGTGAAACAGAGCGGCTGCGGTCGCTATGGGTCAGCCCAAAAAACCTGGAGGTCGCCGAGGCGGAGCGCGTTTTTGGCAAAGCGCTGGAACACGAGTACAGCTTGGCCGACTTGCTGCGTCGGCCGGGTGTGACTTATGAAAGCCTGATGTCGCTGGACGGCGGCAGGTATGTTTCACGTGAAACCGAGCCGCAGGATCATGCCGTGCACTTGCCGTTAGACCCAGCGGTTACCGAGCAGGTGGAAATCGCCTCCAAATACGCTGGCTACATCGACCGTCAGCGCTCCGAAGTGCTGCGCGCCGCTCAATATGAACATCTGAAGCTGCCCCCTGACCTCGACTATTTACAGGTGACAGCCTTGAGTTTTGAGGCGCGGCAAACGCTGGACAAGCGCCGCCCGGAAACCCTGGGCCTGGCATCGCGCATTTCAGGCATCACGCCCGCATCCATTTCGCTGCTGCTGGTGCACCTGAAGAAGCGCGGGTATTTGCAGTTTGCGGAGTCCGTGTCGGTTTGAGCTCGGTGCCGATAGTTCAAAACCAGCTCGCGAGCCGACTGGCGGACGGCGCCACCGAATTGGGCATCAGCCTGCTGCCTGCCCAGCTTGATCAACTTTTGGCTTATCTGGAGTTGCTCCAGAAGTGGAACAAGGTCTACAACCTGACCGCGGTGCGTGACTCGGCAGACATGCTGACTCACCATCTGCTGGACAGCTTGGCTGTCATCGCGCCCCTGCTGCGCCAACTCGCGGCGATAGCTTACCGGCAGGATGGTGTTGATGAGGCACCCGCTTCCGGCAGGCTTTTTCGTGTGCTGGATGTCGGCTCGGGCGCGGGTCTGCCGGGCATTGTCATTGCTATTTGTTGCCCCGAGATTGCGGTGGATTGTGTGGACACGGTTGCCAAAAAGGCGGCATTTATCAACCAAGCAGCGGTGGCGTTGAAAGTCGCCAACCTGAGGTCAATTCACGCGAGGGTCGAAAGCCTGAGGGAGCAATACGATGTCATCAGCTCCCGCGCATTTGCGTCTCTGGCTGATTTCACCACCTGGTCGGGTGGCGCGCTGAAGGAGGGCGGCACATGGCTTGCCATGAAAGGGCAGCATCCGCAGGCGGAGATTGACGCATTGAAAGCCGATGTTGCTGTGTTTCACGTGGAACAACTCACCGTGCCAGGGTTGGGCGCGGAGCGCTGCATTGTTTGGATGAGGCGTGCAGCCACCATGCCGTAAACTCAGACCCATGTTTGGAATTACTGATTACGCGACCTACATCGCGACCATCCTGCTGTTTTTGCTCGTGCCCGGCCCCGGCAATCTGGC
>JANNFW010000710.1:0-2379 GCA_031380235.1 Rhodoferax sp.
TTTGAACTCGGGGAAGTCATCGGCGCGGGGCATGGCGTAGTCCATGAACGAGCCTGTGAGCAACTGGCCCGTCTCGCGGTCGTACACACAATTCTCCATCAGCGCCTGGCCAATGCCCTGCACCAGTCCGCCGTGCACCTGGCCTTCGACAATCATCGGGTTGATGATGGTGCCAAAGTCATCCACCGCGGTGAATTTGTCGACCTTCACCACGCCCGTTGCCGGGTCCACATCCACTTCGCAAATGTAGGTGCCTGCCGGGAAGGTGACGTTGGTCGGGTCGTAAAACGCCGTCTCGTTCAGGCCGGGCTCCAGCTTGTCCAGTGGGTAGTTATGGGGCACGTAGGCCGTCAGCGCCACTTGGCCGAAGGTCACCTTTTTGTCGGTGCCCTTGATGGTGAACTCGCCGTTGCTGAACTCCACGTCCGCGTCACTCGCTTCCATCAAATGGGCGGCGATTTTCTTGGCCTTGGTCTCGATTTTGTCCAGCGCTTTCATGATGGCCGAACCACCCACCGAGAGTGAGCGCGAGCCATAGGTGCCCATGCCAAACGGAACACGCCCGGTGTCGCCGTGCACGACGTCAACCGCCTCGACCGCAATGCCCAAGCGGGCCGCAACCAACTGCGCAAAGGTGGTTTCGTGGCCCTGACCGTGGCTGTGCGATCCAGTAAACACCGTCACGCTACCAGTGGGGTGTACGCGCACTTCGCCGCATTCAAACAAGCCGGCGCGTGCGCCCAAGGCACCTGCGATGTTGCTCGGTGCAATGCCGCAAGCCTCGATGTAGCTGGAGTAACCAATGCCGCGCTTCAAGCCTTT
Organism: Rhodoferax sp.; assembly: GCA_031380235.1. Classification (GTDB taxonomy): domain Bacteria; phylum Pseudomonadota; class Gammaproteobacteria; order Burkholderiales; family Burkholderiaceae_C; genus JANYCG01. The sequence goes on from JANNFW010000710.1 coordinate 823, forward strand.
GGCAGCGCTGGCCGCCTTGCGCGCTGCAAAGCCTGCGACATCCCCAAGCGATTGCGCCTTGGTCATGCATTGCAGGTAGTCGCCCACGTCGTACTGCAAAGCCACGGGGGTCTGATATGGCCAGCTGCTGATGAAGTTGCGTTTGCGGATTTCGTCTTGGCCAATGCCCAAATCCCAGGCGCAGCGGCTTACCAGGCGCTCCAGCAAATACGTGGCTTCGGGGCGACCCGCGCCGCGATACGCATCAACCGGCGCAGTGTTGGTGAACCAGGCATCCACCTCCACATAGATTTGCGGGCAGGTGTATTGGCCCGCCAACAGCGTCGCGTAAAGGATGGTGGGTACGGCTGAAGCGAAGGTGGACAGATACGCACCCATGTTCGCATCGGTGTGCACGCGCATGGCGAGGAACTTGCCGTTGGCATCCATCGCCATCTCAGCATGGCTTACGTGATCGCGGCCATGTGCGTCGGTGAGGAATGACTCGGTGCGCTCGCATGTCCACTTGATGCTGCGATTGACTTGCTTGGCAGCCCAGGTGAGTGCCACATCTTCCGCGTACAAAAAGATTTTGGAGCCGAAACCGCCGCCCACATCAGGTGCGATCACGCGTACTTTGTGCTCGGGTAGACCCAGCACAAAGGCCGTCATCAACAGGCGCTCGACGTGCGGATTCTGGTTTGACACGTACAGCGTGTACTCTTCCGTCGCGCGGCTGTACATCCCGATGGCAGCACGCGGCTCCATGGCGTTGGGCACCAAGCGGTTGTTGACCAGATCGAGCTTGGTGATCTTGGCCGCGTTGGCAAACACCGCATCGACCTGGCCCTTGTCGCCAATCGCCCATTTGTAGCAATGGTTGTCGGGTGATGCCTCATGCAAGGCTGTGCCTTTCGCGGCGTCGCGCACATCGACGATGGCGGGCAACACGTCGTAGTCCACATCGACTGCTTCGGCAGCGTTTTTGGCTTGCTCCAGCGTCTCGGCAATCACCATCGCCACTTGATCGCCCACGTAGCGCGCTTTGCCAATCGCCAGAATCGGATGGGGCGGCTCCTTCATCGGCGTTCCGTCGGTGCTGGTGATCAGCCAGCCGCACGGCAGGCCGCCCATTTTGCCGTCGATGTCTTTGCCCGTAAAAATTTCGACCACGCCCGGCATCGCCTTGGCTTTGGTCAAGTCAATACCCTTGATGTTGGCGTGTGCGTGCGGGCTGCGCACGAAAACGCAATAGGTCTGGCTGGCCTGGTTGATGTCGTCAGTGTAGTTGCCTGCGCCGGTCAGGAAGCGGTAATCTTCCTTGCGGCGAAGGCTCTCGCCAATGTGAGGCAGTTTTGCAAAATCGGGTGCGCCCATGTGTTTACTCCTGAGTCAGTGCGTATGTGGAATTAAGCGGCAGCCATGCCGACAGCACCGAGCTGTACAGCCTTGACAATGTTTTGGTAGCCCGTGCAGCGGCACAGGTTGCCCTCGAGCAATTCGCGAATCTCGCCCTCGGTGGCCTTGGGGTGATGCGTGCACAAGTCAACTGCGCTCATCACCATGCCGGTGGTGCAA
>JANNFW010000731.1:0-2345 GCA_031380235.1 Rhodoferax sp.
GTGGTTGAGTGGCACCTACACCAACAAGAACTACGACCTCACCATCATCTCGCATGTCGAGCCGTTTGACTTGGGCAACTTCACCAAGAAGGATTACTACTGGGGTTATGAGTCGGCCAAGTTCAACGAGCTGTTCGACCAGATCAAAAACAGCCCCCGCCCCGCTGACCGCGCCAAGCTCCTGGGCGACGCCCAGCGCATGCTCGCCAACGAAGCCGTCCATGGCTTTTTGTACCAGCCGCAGTGGATTTCACTGCATAACAAAAACCTCAAAGGCCTGTGGAAAGACATGCCGATTTTTGTGAATGATCTGTCGGCGTTGTCGTGGGGGTGATGTTGGGATGAGTGGTTTACCACAAATGTAGTAGAAAATGATCAAAACCGTCAGAAATTAGCGGTTTTGATCAAATCATGAATCAAATCTAGCTCTAGCTCTCGGATAATATGCATACAAAGCTATTAATTATATAGCGATTGAATTCTGCAGGTACCGCATCATCAGATAGTCGTCAGGCATTCGTCAAGTAGCCATCACTGCTTTAGCCTGTAACGCTACGTCCCGGTGCGTGGCAAACCACACCCCCGGTTTGCTTTTGATGTGGCGCACCAGTTCCTCCAAAATGAAGATGCGCGAGCGGTAACTGATCACATGCGGATGCATGGTGAGCAGGAACAGCCCGCCGTCTTCGTAGGCCTGGTCAAACTCGCGCCGAAAAATGTCGAGAACCGCGGTGGGTGCGGTGTAGGGCCGCAGCGCTTGAAAGCGGTTCATATTGAAGTACACCGCGTCGTCGCGAATCCATTCGACGGGCAGCTCCACGATACCGGTTGGCACGCCGTCCTGGTTCAGCTCGTAGGGGTCATCGTCGGCCATCAACGAGGAGTCATACAGCAGGCCCATCTCGCGTTGAATCGACAGGGTGGCGGGCGAAAAATCCCACGACGGCGTTCGCATGCCAACCGGGCGCACGCCGGTGATCTCAGTCAGCGTGTCCGACGAGCGCAGGTGCAGCTCACGCTCGTCCTTCTCGGGCAGGATGGAATTGAGCTCATGAATCCAGCCGTGCAGGCCAATTTCATGCCCTTGCGCGATGACGTGGCGCTGCTCGTCCGGGTACAGCAGCGCGGCGACAGCAGGCACAAAAAAAGTGGCGGGTACGGCGTGGCGGTGCAGTAGATCAAGAATTCTCGGAACGCCCACGCGACTACCGTATTGGCCCCAGGACATCCTGCCAATGGAGCGGCCGCCATCGCGCAGCTCGTTGGTTTCATGGTCGCTGTCAAACGACAACGCCACCGCGCAGTGGGCACCGCCTGGCCACTGAGCGGGGCGCAGACTGCGGCCTGCGCGCACCTGGTTGACGCGTTGGCGCCATTCTGATTCTGGCCACATCCACGGTTCGTCTGTCTCGATGATTCGGGCCGTTTGCGGATCGGTCATGGCGTTATGTCTCCAATGGAAAGTGGCAGGCTACCTCGCGCAGGTTGCCCGATGCGCGTAGCTGGGGCAGCTCGTTATGGCAGCGCGCCTGCGCAAACGCGCAGCGTTGGTGAAAGGCGCAGCCGGGTGGCGGGTTGATGGGCGAGGGCAGTTCACCTTGAATCGGATGAATTGCCTGCGCCGGTGATCCGTCTTGCGCGAGCCTCGGTGCACTGTCCAGCAAGGCACGCGTGTAGGGGTGACGCGGTGAATTGAAAATGTCTTCAGTTCGCCCGATCTCAACAATGCGCCCCAAATACATGATGGCGACGCGGTCGCTCACGTGGCGCACCACGCTCAAGTCGTGGCTGATGAACAGCATGGTCAGCTTCAACTCGCGGCGCAGCTTCAAAAAGAGGTTGATGATCTGCGCTTGGATCGACACATCCAGCGATGCCACCGGCTCGTCGCACACCAGCGCGTCTGGCCACATTGCCAACGCTCGGGCAATGGCCACGCGCTGGCGTTGGCCACCCGAGAACTGGTGGGCAAACCGTTGCGCGGCGTCCGCGTCCAAGCCCACCGCCGCGAGCCAGCGGGCGCAGTCCGCGCGTGCCTCGTTGCGGGCGATGAGGCCGTGCGCCAGCGGCCCTTCGCTGATGATGTCAGCTACGCGCATGCGCGGGTTCAGCGAGGCAAACGGGTCTTGAAACACCATCTGGATGCGTGTCGTGTTTTTGCGCTGCCCGGTCATGACGGGTGCCGCGCCAACGCTGGCGCTACCACTGCTGGGCGCAAGAATGCCCGCTGCAACTCGCCCCAGTGTGGACTTACCGCAGCCGGATTCACCCACCAGGCCCAGCGTCTCGCCCTGCGCGATGGTCAGCGACACGTCTTCGACCGCATGTACCACGGTGGCACTGGC
>JANNFW010000775.1:0-2182 GCA_031380235.1 Rhodoferax sp.
ACCAGTTGCTATGCAAATAAAAGCTAACCAGGCTTTATTGTCGAGTGCCAGCAGCTCTTTGGACGGTGTACCCAGAGCGAACCACAGCGCCAGCGCGCCGATGCCTGTTGCAATGCCGAGCCAGTTGGCCCAGGTACTTGCGCTGACCTCCGGATGCTTCTTCAGCCACGCGGCGTTCAGCAGGCCAAACACCGTCCACGACACCATCGCCACAGTCGCCAAACCGAGACCGCGCCAGAAGTGGCCATCGCCCCTTACAACGTCCGCGACATCCATCGCCTGCCAGCTCGCATGCGTCATCAGCGCCAGCCCGGCCAGTGTCAGCAACATGCCCGGCAGCAGTGCCGACCAGCGCAGCGTGTCCGGCTTGCCCCAGATCATCATCCAGATCGGGATGACACCGATGATGAGCGTCGGCACTTCACTGCCAGCATTGATGATGGCCATGGTCAGCAACAGGTAGTAGCCGGTGTATCCTAACAAACTCATGCCTAAAGCGGTCAGAGCCTGATTGAGCGTCGGCAACCTGACGGACTTGCCAGCCACCAGCATCGCCAGAGCAGATATCGCCCCAAAACTGACAAAGCGCGCGGCAGTCACGTCCGTGGCGGACAAACCGGGCGCCATGAGCGGCACCACAAATACCAAGCCCCACAGCGCGCCTGCGGCCAGGCCAGCCAGCACGCCCGTTAACAATTTTTAGGCACCAAAGCCGTCGTCTGCGGAGATCACCGCGCCATTGATGAAGTGACTTTGATCGCTGCACAGCATCACCAACAACGCATCCAGATCGGCCGGCTGCCCCACCCGTTTGCGCGGCAGCATTTGCACCAGCTTTTGCCCCTGCTCGGTTTTCCAGTGATGGTGGTTGATCTCGGTATCGATGTAGCCGGGGCAAATAGCATTCACGTTGATGCCAAACTTGCCCCACTCCAGCGCCATCGCCTTGGTCATCTGGATAACGGCGGATTTGCTCATGCAATAAACGCCGATTTGCGGCAATACTTTGAGGCCTGCCATCGATGCAATGTTGATGATGCGCCCGCCCGTGTAGTTGCCTGGCGCAGAGCCCTTGGCGCGCGCCAACATACGCTTGCCCACCTCTTGCGCCACAAAGAATGCGCCCCTCACATTGGTGTTGAACATGAAGTCGAAGTCGTCTTCGCCCACATCCTGCAAGCGCTGCGTGGTGCTTACGCCGGAGTTATTGATGAGAATGTCTATCGAGCCGACTTCAGTCTCAGCGCGCGCGATGGCAGCTTTGATCGACTGGCTGTCCGTCACGTCAAGCTCCATCACATGGGCATCGCCGCCCTCACCGTCAATTTGCGCGCGCAGCTCTTTTAACTTTTCCATACGGCGGCTCGCCAGCACCACCGCAGCACCCGCGCGTGACAGCGTGCGTGCAAACTGCGCACCCAGGCCGCCGGATGCGCCGGTGATAAAGGCCACTCGGCCTGAGAGATCAATGCTGTACGCCATTTAGAGAGTTCCTACAAAAGATGATTGCAACGACCATTGTGACAGCGCGGGCTGCGCGCACCGAATAAAATCCGTTGCAACTTTGAGAATGTAAAAACCCTGGGCACCCCTATGACCAATCAAGAAATCCTGGCCCAGCACGGCCCACGCGAATCGATGGAGTACGACGTCGTCGTCGTCGGTGGTGGCCCCGGCGGCTTAGCCACAGCGATACGTTTGAAGCAGCTCGCGGCCACCAGCGGCAAAGAGGTCTCTGTCGTTGTGCTTGAGAAAGGCTCCGAGCCTGGAGCGCATATCCTCTCAGGGGCCATCATGGACCCCAAGGCGCTGACCGAACTCATCCCCAACTGGAAAGAACTGGGTGCTCCGCTGAACCAGCCCGTCACCGATGACGCAGTGACTTTCTTGAGCGAAAAATCGGCATTTCGCACGCCCAATCTCTTCCTGCCACCCTTCGCACAAAACCACGGCAACTACATCGTCAGCCTGGGCGCGGTCACCCGCTGGCTGGCCGAGCAGGCAGAAGGCCTGGGTGTTGAAATCTTCCCCGGCTTTGCGGCAGCTGAAGTGCTCTACAACGCAAACGGCTCCGTCAAAGGCGTAGCCACCGGCAACATGGGCATTGGCAAAGACGGCGAGCCCACCGAGAACTTCCAGATCGGCATGGAGCTGCTGGGCAAATACACGGTGTTTGCAGAAG
>JANNFW010000789.1:0-18000 GCA_031380235.1 Rhodoferax sp.
CCAGACCATTGTGCTGGCCATCACGAATGACGCAGTGTTTGAGCTGACCGAGAGCTTCAACGTCAACCTCAGTGCGCCAGTCAACGCCAGCATCAGCGACAACCAGGGCGTGGGCAGCATTACGGACAACGACACGGCGCCCAACAATTCACCCGTAGCGAATGGCGACACGCGCACGATCAGCGAAGATGCCCCAACCTCATTCAGCCCAGCCACACTGCTTTTGAACGATACGGATCCTGATGGTGATTCTTTGACCATCGTAAGTGTCCAGGGTGCCACGAACGGAACAGTTGCTTTGGTGGCCGGAAATATTGTCTTTACCCCAACGCCTAATTACAACGGACCTGCCAGTTTTTCTTACACAATCAGTGATGGAAAAGGAGGCACCGCAACCGCTGTCGTGACCCTGAACGTATCGCCCGTGAACGATGCACCTATCGCCAGCAATGATGCAGCGGGCACGACTTTGGAAGACACTGCGATCACCATCTCGGCATCGAGCCTTCTTGGCAACGACTTTGACCCCGACGGTGACCGCCTGACAGTGATAAGCGTTCAATCCGCTGTGGGCGGGACAGTAAGTTTGGCGGGGGGTTTGATTACCTTTACGCCAACTCCAAACTTCAACGGACAAGCCAGTTACACCTACACGATCAGCGACGGCAACGGTGGCTTCTCTACCGCGACGGTGACTCTGACCGTCACCGCCGTCAATGACGTACCTGTCGCAGGCAATGACTCCCTAACGACGAACGAAGATCAGCCGTTGACTTTGATGCCAGCGACGCTGCTCGGCAATGACGTGGATGTTGATCGCGATCTGCTGGCGATAATTAGCGTGCAGGATGCGGTGAATGGTACGGTGTCTCTGGTTAACGGGGTAGTTGTCTTTACCCCTACCCTGAACTACAACGGCCCGGCGAGCTTTACTTACACGATCAGCGATGGACAGGGCGGAATATCGACTGCCACGGTGAATATCACGGTTGTCAGTGTCAACGACGCGCCCGTCGCCAGCGATGATTCGGCGACAACCAATGAAGATCAGACACTGACCTTGACGCCAGCGACTCTGCTTGGCAATGACGTGGATGTTGATCGTGATCTGCTCACGATAACCAGCGTGCAGAACCCCGTGAACGGAACTGTAGCCCTGGTCAATGGAGCTGTTGTGTTCACGCCTGTGCCGAACTACAACGGCCCAGCCAGCTTCACCTACACGATCAGCGACGGACAGGGCGGAATTTCGACCGCGACCGTGAACATCACTGTAATCAGCGTCAATGATGTACCCGTTGCGAACAGCGATGCGGTAACGACGAACGAAGATCAGTCATTGGCTTTGACTCCAGCGACTCTGCTCGCCAATGATGTGGATGTCGATGGTGATCTGCTCACGATAACCGGCGTGCAGAATCCCGTGAATGGAACGGTAGCCCTTGTCAATGGCGCGGTTGTCTTTACACCTGTGCCGAACTACAACGGGCCAGCCAGTTTCACCTACACGATTGCTGACGGGCAGGGTGCGGCATCGACAGCCACGGTGAATATCACGGTGGTCAGCGTCAACGACATCCCGGTTGCAGCGGACGACACTGCTGACGACACACTGGAAGACTTCTCATTGACGATTCCGGTGGCCGATCTTCTGGCGGACGATACCGACATTGATGGCGACACATTGGTAGTTGCCAGCGTGCAGGGTGCAATCAATGGCACAGTGAAGCTGGTGAACGGCAATGTTGTGTTCACGCCAACACCTGGCTATGACGGCCCGGCCAGCTTCACATACACCGTAAGCGATGGTCAAGGGGGCACATCCACTGCACGCGTCGATCTGAAAGTAATTGGTGTGAATAACCCACCAGTTTCTGACACCAATATCTCCGTAAGTGAGGAGTTGCGTCCCAATGTGCCCGGATTCACAACGGTTGCGGATCCCGCACTGTTTGTTCTGTTCACTATCAGTGAAGCCAACAGTGAGATTGACCTGCGAGGGGATAGAGGGCTGTTTCAAACGGATGCGGCAACATTGGCGGAACTGACAGGTGGATTGAGAACCGACCTTACCTTCGCCGAAGGCAACCAGTTTGGGTCGCGTGGGCTCGGAGGCACCCGAAACAACAACGCGCCGAGGGAAATTAACGCGGTGTTTGTGCATCAAGCCGTCACGCACCAATCACTCGGCCTTGAGAACGGACTGTTTGTCCACGATGCCGTCCGCTCCTCGCAATTGGAGGCTTTGGCGCGTTCAATTCGCATTGACAGCTTCAACTCTGCGGTCCCTGGGGTGATGACTTTGCTGGACGGGTTCGCCTTGGGTTCTGCGTCTCCACTCATCGAGGCGCAGCAAGTCAGCCAGGGGTCACCCGTCGGCAGTACACGGGTTGCCGTTGCGCAAGACGACCTTGGTGAAGTGGCTGCAGGTCGACTTGCACGCAGCAATGGTGCCGGTGAGGCTCTGCCGATCACGACCTCGCTAGACACTCGTGCCCCGGCGAGTCGCGGCGCTGACAGTTTTGCAACGCAGTTACGACGCAACGCCCTAGGGTTCAAGCCTCGAATGATGCCTGTTGCAAGTCGTAGCGAAGCGTTTGCGCAGTCTCGCGCTTGATGGTAAAACCAAGTCCAACTGTCTTGCAAGTCTTCATTCGCCGGTTTCCCAATTCGTCAAACTAAAACCCGATCAGAAAAATGACAACACTCTCGAAAAAAGCGGCTCTACTCAGCGCTCCAAAATTGCTAGCATTGACGGCTGCAATGCTGGTTGCCGGGTGCAGCACGGTCACCCCTCGAATGGCAACCCAAGAAGAAGTAGTCGAACGCGTCAAGGCAGATACGCAAGACATGTACACCGGACAAACACCTATTTCGGGGCCAATCACGCTGGAAGAGGCGATTGCACGCACCCTGAAATACAACCTGGACTATCGACTGAAGAAAATGGAGTCCGCCCTGGCACTTGGGCTTGCCGATTACGGCAACTACGACATGTTGCCCAAGCTGCTCGCGTCAGCAGGCTACCGTACACGCAGCAACGACTCGGGTGGAACCAGTATTGGTATTCTGGATGGAATTCAGTCGCTGCGACCTTCGACTTCTGAGGACAGAGGCTACGCATTGGCGGGCGCTGAATTCTCCTGGAGCCTGTTGGACTTTGGCGTTTCTTACTACCGTGCTCGCCAGCAATCAGATCAGTTCTTGATTGCTGAGGAGCGTCGCCGCAAAGTTGTGCAGAACATGGTGCAGGACGTGCGGGCATCGTATTGGCGCGCGTTGGGAGCGCAACGCCTCGAAGCGCAGACCAAGGACATCCTTGAGCGCGCCAAGCTGGCTCTGGCCAGATCGCGCGAGGCTGAGACGCAGAAGGTCATCTCGCCCGCGCTCGCCTTGAACTACCAGCGCGCCTTGCTGGATGCCATTTCATTCCTCAACCAGCGCCGGCAGGACCTTGAGTTTGCCAACCGTGAGCTGGCTGCCCTCATGAACGTTGAGCCTGGCGTAACCTTCACGGTTGCCGAAGCCGTAGAAGCCCGTTTGCCAGCACCGCCCAATGATGTGCGCAAGCTTGAAGAAATGGCCTTGCTTCAACGCCCCGAGCTGCGGGAAGAAGACTTCAAAAAGCGCATCACTGCGGATGAAACCCGCAAGCAACTGCTCAGCATGTTGCCTGGCGTCAGTTTTGATACAGGCCTTCAATACAACTCCAACAAACTCCTGAACAGCAACAGCTGGGCACAAGGGGGAGTCCGAGTATCCTGGAATTTACTCAGTTTGCTGGCGTTGCCATCCCTCAAATCGACGCAGGAGCAGCAGGTCAGGACAGACGCTGCGAGGCGTATGGCGTTGTCAATGGCTGTCATGACGCAGTTACGCGTGGGTGTGGAGCGCTACCGCCTTGCCGTCGAGGACTTCAAGCTGGCTGACACCGCGGCGCAGGTTGACAAACGCATGGCAGACTACACACGAGCGTCCGTGACGGCGAAGCTTGACAGCGAGTTGGAAGCGATCAGAACTCAGGCGAGGGCCGTGCTGGGCAATTACCAGCGCGCCAACGCCTACGCCAGTGCGCAAATTGCCTTTGGGCGGCTTTACAGCTCATTGGGCTTTGACCCCCTGCCCGATGACTTTGATGGCAACGATATTCCAAGATTGTCCGAGCGGGTTCGTGAGCACCTCAAGGCAACAGAGCAAGACACGCTGAAAATGACATCAAATCTGTTCGGCGCTGCTCCGTCCGTGTCGGTCCGTTTGGCAGGCATTACCGATGCGGTAATGCAGGTTCGCATGAAAGCGCAAATCAGCCATTTGCTGGAGCGTAATGACGTTGAGGTTGACGCTGCGAATGGATATCCGGTGACCTTTTCTCTGCAACTCGAACCCAAGGATGCGCTTGAAAAAGCGAGCTGGTCGATTGTCATGACCGACGACAAAGGCCAGGTTAAAGGTGAGGCTAATCACGTGACGACGATGCCTGCAAATTCTCGCAATACGGCCTATGAGGCCAGTCTCTCTGCGGCGCTCTCGTCCAAGTTGCCCCAACTTAAGAACTGGCTTGCAGCGCAGGCTGCCACCCATCAGTCAGATTCTCAATGAGATCATCAATGCGTGGACGAGCTCGGGTTTTTCAGTGGGTTCTGGTCGGAATTGGGCTCAGTTTTTTTGGCTGGATTTCGGCGCAAACGCCCAAGACACCTGTAGCGCCCGCTCTCAAAGTTAGTCCAACCGGCGCTCAAAGTCCGGCAGTTGTGGCCCGGCCACCCGACGGTAGTGGCAATGATGCTGTGCGCGTTTTGCTAATACCTGACAGCGAAACCACGCTATCGAGCCCGGTCACCGCAAAAATCAAGATGTTGTCGGCAACTATTGGCGCCTCCATCGCGTCTGGCCAAACGCTGATCAGTTTTGATTGCGATGAGCCGGTCGCCAGATTGACCATGGCAAATGCCGAGCTGGCCGGTGCCGTGGAATCGCATGAAGCCAAAATTCGCATGCAAGGGTTGGAGCAGGCCAGCGATGTGGAGGTTGCGTTGGCGGCTAGCGCAGCGGCGAAAGCGCGGGGACAGGTGGCTTTGCAAAAGGCCCAAGTGGCGCAGTGCACGGTGGTTGCTCCCTGGTCGGGGCGCGTCGCCAAAGTCCATGTGCGCAATCACATGAGCGTGACACCTGGGCAGCCCATGTTGGACCTTGTCAAGAGTGGCCCTTTGCGGATCAAGCTGAATATTCCGTCCCGTTTGATCGGCAAGATTCGTGCAGGCACTTTAATGGATGTCTCCATCGACGAAACCGGTAAGACTTACCAGGCCCGCATTCAAGCCTTCAACAGCCGGGTCGACCCCGTCAGTCAAACCATTGAAATCGAGGCGGCGATCAGCAAGTTTCATCCTGAGTTGCTACCGGGGATGAGTGGTGTCGCAAACTTGGGTTCGCTGAAGTGAGTTCATTGAGCTGACTTCGATGAATCGATGTACCTGCGGTGATTGACTCGCGCTGCACCGCGTCGCAAATTTTGCTTTTGCCGGGCCATTTTCTCATCATGCTTCAGAGCCCAATGTCAACACCATGAGTGATGCGTTCGAACACGCCAGTCCGTCTGAGCTTGCGGCCCTGCTGCATTTGGAACAACGCGCGTTAGGCGCAATCACACCCGCTGATCTGGGCTTCATTGCGGTCAATGAAACACTGTCGCTGGTGCCTTTTCGGCAAGCAGCATTTTTCACGTGTCTGCCCGGCAACCGGCTCACGCTCACCACCGCGTCGGGTCTCGTCAGTGTGGCAGAGGATTCACCGTTTGCGGTTTGGTTAGGGCGATTTGCAGCGTCGCTTGCCACGGCTTCAACGCCCGTGGCGTCCTGTCAGCGGCTTGATATCTTGCAGGCCAAGCCAGAGTTCGCTGACGGTTGGCAGGAGTGGTTGCCTGAGTATCTGGTGACAGCACAACTGGTGTCGCCCGCTCTAAAGCACGTAGGCCTGTTGATTTACGCGCGGGACACGCCATGGGCCGACGATGAGCTTGCGTTGCTTGATCGAATTCACCTGACCTACGGCTATTGCCTCGATGCCTTGAGCAAGTCCAGCGCGAGTCTGCGCGGTGCAGCGGCCAACTTTCTGAGACGCGGCAGGTTGAAGTGGATTGCTTTGGCGGCGGCCTCGGTCATGTTCATTCCAGTGCGCCTTTCGGCGCTGGCACCGGCGGAAGTGATCGCCCTGAGTTCCATCGCTGTCGCTGCACCGCAAGATGGCGTGATCAGCGCTTTTCATGTGTCCCCCAACTCGCCTGTGCGCGTGGGCGACAAACTCTTCTCACTCGATGACAGCGCCTTGACCAGCCGCCGCGAGGTTGCGCGTCGGGGCGTGGCCATTGCGAAAGCCGATCTTCTGGTGGCCCAGCAGCGCGCCTTTGATGATGTGAAAAGCAAAGGTGAGCTTGCTGCAGCGGCTGGACGTGTGAGAGAAAAAGAATCAGAACTTGCGCTGGCTGAAGGCACGCTGGATCGCGTGGCGGTAAAGGCCGAGCGCGATGGACTCGCGATCTACGGTGACCCGAACGACTGGCTGGGGCGGCCCGTGCAAACCGGTGAGCGGGTGATGCAGCTTGCCGACCCCAAAGACGCTGGCGTATTGATCTGGCTTCCTGTATCTGACGCACTCAATCTTGAGCTGGGTGCCCCCATTCGCCTGTTTTTGAGCACGGCACCGTTGGAGCCACTGGCGGCCAAACTGGTGCAAACCAGCTACCAGGCTGTGATGAGCCCCGACGGTATATCCGCCTATCGGCTGCGCGGGGTTTTTGACGAAGACGGTGGCAAGGCCCGCATCGGCTTACGCGGTACCGCCCGCGTGTCGGGCGAGTGGGCGACGCTGGGGTACTACCTGTTCCGTCGTCCTCTTTCAGCGCTGCGCGAATGGACGGGACTTTAATCCCAGTCGCTGGAATGAGTCTGCCCGCCGCCACGCGGGAGATTCGCTTGCCAGCCCTCAGAGAAGAATTGCGCCTTCTCCCGGCGGCCTCCAACCACGATGGTTCGCCCGCATGGATGGTGCAAGACCCGGTCAACAACCGGTTTTTCAGAATTGGCTGGATTGATTTTGAACTACTGCTGCGATGGGCTGAAGGAAGCCCGCAAGCCATTGTGGAAGCTGTCTCTGCCGAAACCACGCTGAGCGTTGAAGAATCTGACGTGATGGCGCTGGTCGCGTTTCTGGATCAACACAGCCTGCTGCGGGCAGACTCGGCTCAGTCGGTTGACCGGCTGCGCCAGCGGGCCCAATTGCAGCAAAAGAGCATCTACACCTGGCTGTTGCACAACTACCTTTTTTTTAGAATTCCGCTGATTCGCCCACAAGCAGGATTGGCATTGATGTTGCCGTGGCTGAGCTGGCTGTTCACGCGAACCACGGCAATTGTGGTGGTGCTGGCAAGCCTGCTGGGATTGTTCCTTGCGGCGCGGCAATGGCAGGTGTTCGTCAGCGTGGTGGTTGATCACATGACTTGGTCTGGTGTGTTGGGCTATGCCGTGGCGCTGGTGTTTGCCAAAGCACTGCACGAAGTGGGGCATGCGCTCACGGCTACGCATTACGGCGTACGTGTGGCCCATATGGGCGTTGCCCTGCTAGTCATGTTCCCCATGCTTTACACCGACACCAGCGAAAGCTGGAAGCTCACTCGCGCGCGCGAAAGGCTGGCCATCGCCAGCGCCGGGATCGTGACCGAACTTGCGATTGCCGGCCTGGCCACCTTGGCTTGGAGCCTCACGCCCGATGGTGGCGTGCGCAACGCGCTGTTCTTTCTGGCAACCACCAGTTGGGTGCTGACCTTGCTGATCAATGCCAGCCCTTTCATGCGGTTTGATGGCTATTTCATCATCAGCGACGTCCTTGATTTCCCCAATTTGCACGAGCGCAGTGGTGCCCTGGCGCGTACCTGGTTGCGCCGCACTTTTTTGGGTGTGAAAGATGCTTGGCCTGAGCAATTGGCTGGGCAGGGTAACGCTGCGCTGATTGCATTTGCATTGGCAACCTGGATTTACCGGCTGGTCGTTTTTCTCGGTATCGCGTTGGTTGTCTACTATTTTTTCTTCAAGATTTTGGGGATATTCCTGATGATCGTGGAGGTGGTGTGGTTCATCGCCAAGCCGATCTGGTCTGAAGTCAAAATCTGGTGGAGCAGGAGAACTGAAATCAAAACGAACCGTATTGTCCTGATGGCTTTGATCGGCGAGGTGTTGCTGGTCGCTTCGCTCGTGCCTTGGCAATCCAGCGTGAAGGGGGTGGGCTGGTTGCACCCTGAGCGCCAGCACGTGGTGTTTTCACCGTTGGCAGGCAAGTTGACAAGTCTTGCCGCCGAGGGTTCGGTCAAAGAGGGGCAAATCCTGTTCACGCTGGAGTCACCCGATCTGCAACTGGCCCAGCAGCGCGCCAGCGGTCTGGCCGATGCCAGGGCAAAAGAACTTTTGGGGTTGACCGGGTTGCTGGACGGCGAGGAGCGGCGCGCGCAGCTTACCTCGCAACAGGACAAATTTCTGGCCGAGGCCAGTTTGTACTCGGGCGAGCGATCCCGCATGCAACTGGCCGCGCCGTTTGCGGGTGTTTTGAGCGATCTGGACCCCCAACTTGCGGGCGGTGTTTGGGTGGCACCTCGTCAACCCCTTGCCGTTTTGGTTGATCCTGCGAGCTGGACCGTGGAAGCCTTTGTTGCTGAAGAAGATATCGCCCGCGTGCGCGCAGGTGATACCGCCCGCATCCATCTGGGAGCGCGCTCGCTGACTGTTTTGCGGGGTCAGGTGAAAGAAGTTGACTCGTCGCGCACCAGCGTGTTGCCGCACAGCATGCTGGATGCCCGATCGGGCGGCCCGTTGGCGACAGTCGCTGCCACGGGCGACAGCCAGCGCCAGGAGCGCGCCCCCAAAGACGCTATTTACCGGGTTCGCATTGAAGTTCAGGGCGCACCGGAAGGCCAGCAGATGATGCTCTCCAGCGTTGTCATTGCGGGTGAAGAGCGCGCTTGGTTACCCAGCATCTTGACCCGCATCGCCGCCGTTGCAGTGCGTGAAAGCGGGTTTTAGACGGGGTCATTCCAAGGCAGAGTGATTCCGTCTCTAAATCATCGCTGTAGTAGGCGCAGCGACGAAGACAGTGCTCTAGCACGGCGAGGAGCTGCAACGACCTACAGCGGTGATTTAGAGGCGGAATGGGTGTCTGCAGTGGGCACTGGGCCGTCATCCTGAACCAGGGTTCAGGTGGGCGAGATCAACCGAACATTGGGTTCATCTAACGCGAGATGATCACGCTTGATCGGCTATGTTTCAAGCCCGAGCTCTAAGAGCATTGGTACAAGGAAATATAAAGCCCGGCGAACACTGCAGACGAAACTATTGTAGACCGTCCATGGGCGTTTAAGGTTGACCTTTAAAGCAAGCGGCCATCTTCACTGAGCGCCCCATCAAGGCGTTCCAGCAAAGAAATCAGTAGCTGATTTTCGTCTGCCTTGTTGGCGTTGGGCGCGAGCCCGTTGCGTTCTGTTAGCGGCTCGGATTCGACGGATGCAGCCGCTGGGCGTCCCGACAACTCAAACGCCAGATTGAGGGCCGCCAATACGGCGATGCGGTCACGCGCGCGCACCTTGCCTGCATCGCGTATTTTGCACATCGCTGTGTCAACCCGCTCCACCGCTTCAAGCAAGGGAGTCTCGCCACCGTCTGGGCAGGTCAAAAGGTAACTTTGCCCCATGATCTGGACTTCGAGTTGTTTCATGCGGTTTTATTCAATCCAGAGATTTTTATAGGCGTGTTTGACGGCGGTGCAGAGCCGCCATTTCCAGCTTCAGGCTCAGTATCAGGGCGGGGCAGCCGATCCAGTAAGGCATCCACCCGTGCGCGTGCCGCACCCAGGCGCGACTTGAGCGAGTCGCGCTCCTGCATCAAGCCATCAACCTGCGCGCTGAGTAGCGCATTGGTGCGCTGAAGCTCTTCATGGCGCAGCAGCAAGCGCTCTACACGCTCGGCAATTTGATCGATTTGAACGGTGTTCGACATACGTCATGGATTGTAGGGTTTGGGCGGTGATTCATGACTAAAATTGCGTTCTTGCGTCGGCTGGTGTGGTTCTCATGCCGCAGATCGCCTCGACCACAGCGCAAATACCATCGCGCAACTTTCACAGCGCAACTTCAATTGCAAAGCCAACTACCAACACCCTCAACACAGCAAGCGCCGTGGTGGCCGTCCAATGTCGGCCCGCAGCGCATCGTCTGTCTGACTGAAGAGACCACCGAGTGGCTTTACCTGCTGGGGCAAGAGCACCGCATCGTGGGTATCTCAGGCTACACCGTGCGTCCGGCACGTGCGCGGCTGGAGAAGCCCCGGGTCAGCGCATTTTTGAGTGCGAAGATCGACAAGATTCTGGCGTTGAAGCCCGATTGCGTTTTTGGCTTCTCCGACCTTCAGGCCGATATCGCTGCAGCGCTGATTCGTCATGGGATTCAGGTCACCGTGTTCAACCAGCGCAGCGTGGCGGAGATTTTCTCAATGATGGCTCAAGTCGCTGCCATGGTTGGCGAGGTAGAGCGGGGTCACGCGCTGATGGAGGTGATGCGCCAGCAATTGCAGACTATTGAAGCGACGGCAGCAACACTCAAACGCAGGCCGCGCCTGTATTTTGAAGAATGGGACACCCCGCCCATCAGCGCCATTCGCTGGGTGTCGGAGCTGATTTCCGTCGCCGGCGGCGATGATTGCTTTGCCGAGCTGTCGCTCAACGCCATGGGAAAAGACCGCATCATTGCCGATCCGCTGGAGATCGCCCGGCGCAACCCCGATATCATCGTCGGCTCATGGTGTGGCAAGAAATTTCGCCCTGAAAAAGTGGCGGCACGCGAAGGCTGGGACGAGGTCAGCGCGGTCATGACGGGTCAAGTGTTTGAGATCAAGTCGGCCGACATTCTCCAGCCTGGCCCCGCTGCCCTCACGGATGGTGTGCGCCAGTTGCACGACAGGGTGATGCGGTGGGCCGAATCAGTAGCTTGAACCAGTGGAACAAAATGCTATAATATATATAGCTGCTTATGCAATTTATACGAGAGCTAGAGGCCTAAAACATTAATAATTTGGCAGTTTTCTGACTGTTTTCAAGTAAAATTAACCTGTGAGTTAATTTTTCGCGAATTTCACGCAATTTGAGCATCAAGCCCGCTTCAGTACACTGCAACCAGCCCGAACCGCTCCCGACCCGCTCCTGAATGATCGACACCCGACCCGCCCTCGCCGTTGAAGACGCACCGCTCCGCGAAGGGTTGGTGCGCGAGCCCGGTGCGCTGCGCGCGTTCACGCGGGGGTTGCTGGACCGGCTTTCCTCCTGCTGGCAAGACTCGACTGCGAGTGAGGCGCAGGCCGCCGCCTACCGGGGCCGTCAATACCACGCCGTGCTAATGGCCATGATGACCAGCGGCCTGGGCAATGTGTTCACGGTGGTGGCGTTGTCAGCTTTTTTTTGGGGCAAGGCTAGTCAAAGTGCGTTGATCGCGTGGGTGGCTTCGGTCAGCGTACTGGCGGTGTTCAACGCCTGGCTGGGCTGGAGTCGGCGCCACTTCAAGGTGCCACCCGCCGTGTCGTCAAACACCGTGATCCTGTTCAGCATCGACCTTGCCCTGGCGGCCTTCGCGTTTGCCATCATGCCGTGGTACCTGTTTGGCGTATCGGACACTGACGGCAGAACGCTCATCGCTGCCGTGCTGGTGGCGTTTTTGCTGGTCGGCAGTTGGGTGGTGGCTTACTTGCCGCTGGCGGCGGCGGCCTGGGCCGTCACGATTTGCCTCGGTACTATCTTCATGCTGGCGTCCAGTGACATTGCATTCTTCAACTACACCGCGATCTTGATGGCATTTTTGGGCTTTGTGGCAGTGGCGATGGTATTGATCACCTCGCGCATCTTTCTCAACAGCCTCAAAGCCGAAGCCCAGATTGATCGGCAAAAGCAGGTCGTCGGTCTGTTGCTCAACGACTTTGAGGAGCATGCCAGCGACTGGCTGTGGGAGACCGATGGGCGAGGGCACCTGCGCCACGTTGCAACGCGGCTGGCGCAAAATCTGGGTGTCGTCAAAGCAGACTTGCAGGGGCGCTCGCTGGTCGGTTTGATTTCATCGATGGGCCGCGATCTGCGCCGCGCAGACCAGTCGATGTTTACCGTGCTGTCCAACCATCTCAATGGCGACGCACCGTTTCGCGATGTTGTGGTGCCCGCACTGGTGCGCGGCGACTTGCAATGGTGGTCGCTCACGGGCAAGCCACTGCGGGATGAAACGGGGCAACTGATCGGGTGGCGCGGTGTGGGCTCTGACGTTTCGGCGCAGTGGCAGCACGAGCAGGAGATGGCACGCTTGGCCCATGAAGACGCGCTGACCGGGCTTGCCAACCGTTACAAGTTTGGCAAATGCCTGGACGAGTTTTTTCCCCCTGACGCAAGCCCTTTGCCGTGCACGCTCTTCCTGTTTGATCTGGACAATTTCAAAACCCTCAACGACTCCCTGGGTCATGCTGCCGGTGACGCGCTGCTGATTGAAGTCGCCCGCAGGCTCGGCCTGGAGATTCGCTATGACGAGCTGCTGGCGCGCCTAGGTGGTGACGAGTTTGCGGTGCTGGTACCCGGCCAAATGCTGCATGACGATGCTGCTGCGTTGGGTGCCCGCATGCAGTGGGCGCTCAATCAGCCATGGACCGTGCAGGGGCGGCGTATTGTCATTCGCGCCAGCATCGGCGTGGGGTTTTCGCCGCTGGATGCCAAAAGCGCTGACCAGTTGATGCGCACAGTTGACATGGCCCTTTATGCGGCCAAGGCGGCGGGTCGCCACGCACTGCGATTTTTCGAGCCCGCCATGGCGCTGCATGCCAGCCACAAACTCAACGTGCTCAGCGACATGGCGCTGGGCCTGCAGCGCAATGAGTTTTTTGTCCAATACCAGCCGCAGATCGAGTTGAGCCATGGCGCGCTGGTGGGGTTTGAGGCGCTGGTGCGCTGGCGCCATCCGCTGCGCGGCCTGATACCGCCAGTCGAGTTCATACCGATTGCCGAGGAGAGCGGCTTGATCGAGGCGCTGGGAGCCTGGGTCATGCGTCAAGCGTGCAATGACGCGACACAATGGCCGACGCATGTTCAGCTTGCGGTGAACCTGTCTGCAAGCCAGTTTCAAAACCCCGACTTGCTGGCGATGGTTGATGGTGCACTGGGTGAAAGCGGGCTGAGTGCCGCGCGACTTGAGCTTGAGCTGACCGAGTCCACGCTGTTCCAGGATGACGCGCTTGCGTTGCACACGTTGCGGGCCCTGCGTGGTCGGGGTATCACCATCGCGCTGGATGATTTTGGCACCGGCTATTCCTCGATGTCGTACCTGCGTAAATTCGCGCTGGACAAACTCAAGATTGACCGTTCTTTTGTTGCCGCACTGGATGCGCCCGTTGTCGATGTCGGCGCACACGCGATCATGCGGGCCATCCTTCAACTGGCCCAGGCACTGGGCATGAAAACGACCGCCGAAGGTGTTGAATCACAGGCCGGGCTGGACCGGTTGCGCGACATGGGCTGCGCACAGGCGCAAGGCTTTTTTGTGGCCAAACCCATGGACATCCAGCACACGCACGCGTTTATCCATGCGCGCCAGGCGATTGACGATCAAGTGCGAGTGGTCAAGCCGTAGCGCTTAATCAGCGCCTCGCGCTGGCGCGGGTCCAGATTGATATTTGCCGCATCGCGGCCCACAGTTTTGAGCAGCCGCTCGTCCATCACATAGCGCCAGAGCGGGGGGATGTACGCAATGCTGAACATGCCAAAGTAGCCGCTGGGCAGGCGGGGCAGATTGTCAAAATGTCGCAGCGACTGGTATCGGCGCAAAGGGTGGGCATGGTGATCTGAATGCCGCTGCAAATGAAACAGGGCCCAGTTTGAAAAAATATGGTTACTGTTCCACGAGTGATAGGGCTGGCAGGGCTCGTACTTGCCGGGCGAGCGTTCTTTTCGCAGCAAGCCGTAGTGCTCAATGTAGTTGGCTGAGGTCAGCTGAAAATTACCCCAGAACGAAGCCACCAGCAGAAATGGAACGATCTGCACGCCCAACCATGAGATCAGCCCGCTCCATAGCAGCACGGTGATCAATGCCGGTTGCAGCACCTCGTTGTGCAAGCTCCACAGCGGCTGGTCTTTGAGCTTGAGGCGGGCTTTTTCAAGCGCCCAGGCGCGCACCAGCGCACCCGGCATTTCCCGCAGCAAGAAGCGATAAATGGACTCGCCCATGCGGGACGACGCAGGATCCGCCGGGGTGGCCACATCGCGGTGATGGCCGCGGTTGTGCTCCACCGTGAAGTGGCCATAGCCCGTGGGGGCCAAAATGAATTTTGTCAACCAACGTTCAAACCGGGTGTTTTTGTGGCCGACTTCATGCCCCAGGTTGATGCAAAAACCACCCACAGAACCGGTGATCAGCACCATCGCCGCCCAGCCATGCCAAGGCAGGTCGTACGTCGCTACAAACCAGGCGCTGAAGATAAAGCCGGCCCACAAAACAGGTGCCAAGAGGTACGTGACCCAACGGTAGTAAAGGTCGGCATCCAGCGCGGGCACCGCACTCTCAGGCGGGTTGCTCAGGTCTTCACCCATCCAGTAGTCCATCAGTGGCGCCATACCGTAAAAGAACACCACGGGCACCCACAACGCGCGCGCATCGCCACTCATCATCATCAATGCTGGGCCAACCCCAACCACGATGGGCACCAGTACCGACAGCAGCCACGCGTAGCGTTTGCGGTCACGGTACGTCGGCTCGGGCGGGTCAAGCGGGGCAGGCAGCGAGTCTTGCGAGGAAGTTTGCATGCGCAAATTGTAGGATTAATTATGAGTTTCTCTAAGCGGTCTCAACGCGATTAAGCCGTCTCCACGCGGTTTCGGCCCTTGGACTTCGCCCGGTACATCGCGGCATCTGCGCGTGCCAGCAGGGCATCCACGCTGTCGCCGTTCGCGCGGCTGGATGTCACTCCGACGCTCACGGTTGGCCCACCCCAGGAGCTCATCGCCGAGCGCACCCGCTCCGCCACGCTGCTGGCCACTGCGGGTGTCGTCTCTGGCAGCAGCACCACAAACTCCTCGCCACCAAAGCGGCCCAGCAAGTCCGCGCCGCGCAGCAATGCCTTGATGTTGGCGACAAATTCGGTCAGTACCCGGTCGCCCTCTTGATGGCCCAGCGAGTCATTGACCTTCTTGAAATGGTCAATGTCAATCAGCAGCAGCGCCATCTGCCGCTTGTGCCGCAGACAGCGCGAGAGTTCGCGTTGCAGTGCCTCCTTCATGTAGCGGCGGGTGTAGGCATCAGTGAGTGAATCATGGGTGGCGGCGCGCTCAAGCTCCTCCCGCAGCCGCTCGGTGGCCAGCAGCACCTGGCTGATGGCAATCAGCACGATGGCAAAGGCGAAAGCCGCCAGGTAGGTGACGTTTTGGGCCGATGCGTCCAGCGCGTTTTCTCCGGCAGGATACAAGCCTGCCGTGACGAACCGCATCAGTTGAACCGAGCCAGCACAAACCAGAACACCCGTGGCGATGCGGCCTGCCAAGGTTCTGCCCGACTTTTGCCACACCAACCACGCGTGGACGAGGCAAACTGTAGCCACAACTGCGGTGCTGAGTTGCAAGCGTGTGCCGTAGTCTGGCTGCATGTAGGTGAACCAGATCGACGTGCCAGCCGCCGCAAGGATCAGCGTTACCCAGAGCAGGTGCCGCTGCCGCACACCAAAAAACCGTTGTGTGCCGACCATACTGACGTACGGCCCGAAAAAAGTCAGCAAACTCGGCAGCGTGGTGGAAAGCGGTATAGGAAGCTTGCCAATGGTCGAAAAAAGAGCGCCTGCAATGAAACTCATCGCCAATGATGTTGCCCACAGTTCAACGCCGCGAATGCTGGGCGGGTAGCTGCGCTTGAGCAGGTACAGCACGACGGCCATGACCGCACCCAAAGCGCCTGATATCAACATGATGGTTTTGGGATCCATGGCGGTCAGTTCATCCCCGTACAACAGCTTTCACCCGATTTCAACACGGTTGCGGCCATTGGCTTTGGCGCGGTACATGGCGGCATCAGCGCGCGCCAGCAGAGTATCAACCGTGTCGTTAGGTTGTGAATTGATCGCGATGCCAATGCTCACTGTGCAGGCAGGCGCAGAGTCGCCAAACTTAGCGCCTGCAATCGCCCTTATCCGCTCAGCCACCAATTGCGCGTCTTGTAGGGAGGTCTCCGGCAACAGCGCTACAAATTCTTCACCACCAAAGCGCCCGAGCTGATCCACCTGGCGCAGCAGCTTGTTGACGTTGTTAACAAAGCGCATCAGCACTTGGTCGCCCGCTTGATGCCCATGGCTGTCATTGACCGCCTTGAAGTGATCCAAATCCATCACCAGCAAGGCCATCTGGCGCTGGTTGCGTTTGCAGCGCTGCAACTCCTGTTCAATGCTGTCGTTCATCGAGCGGCGCGTGAGCGCGTTGGTGAGTGAATCGCGCGTGGCCAGGAGCTCCAGCTCGGTGCGCAGCTTGTCAGTTGCCATCAAAATCATGCTGATCGAGATGAGCAAAATCGAAAACGCAAAGCCCAGAATAAAAATCTGCTGAGGCAGTGAGGTGTCCATGTTGCTGATAACAGGCGGCATCGTGAAGGTCGTGACAAAGCGCATGATCTGGATGCCAGAGATGAGGAGCAGCACCGAAAAGGCCATTACTTTTGCAGACGAGTTCAGGCGGTTTTGGTAAATCAAGTGGGCGTGAACGCCAAACAAAAGCAGCATCAGCATGTTCGACATGCGAAGGCGAACAACATAGTTGGGATCCACCACGGTGAACCACATAGATGCCAGCCAGACACCGAAAACCAGAGACACCCACGGCAGCGGCTTGGGTTTAATGCAGAAGAAGCGCTGTGAACCGTAGTAGCCCAAGTACAGGGCAGACCAAATCATGATATTGGTCAGCCCGATGCCAACTACTGCCGGGAGTTGAAGGCGTACCGCAGACAACAAGCCCGCAAGGAACAGCAACACCAGCGAATAGCTCCACTCGCTCAGGCCCTTGATGCTGGACGGATAGCTGCGCCTGATGGACAGCAAAATCAGCGCCATCAGCCCACCCATCATGCCGGTGAGCAAGAATACAGTGCGTGAGTCAATGAAGCTCATGGCGATTGAAAAGGGGATGTCAACTCGGGGACGAAAGGGTGTGCCAACGGACGATTTCTTTGAAATTTTCAGAATTTTATCGCAAAATATTGCCGTAGCGCTCTGTTAACATAAATAGTTTGCTACATAATTAGTAGCTTTTGTCTGCCACTGCCTTGGGTCGAAAATCACAAAAAACACTCACCCCGCATTGCCAGCAAAGTGGCTTGCGCGCAATGCACACGTACCGTCCATGCAAGATCATCCAGTGATGGGCATCGACCAGATACTCGGCGGGGATGCGTTTAACCAGCTTGAGCTCGACCTCCAGCGGCGTTTTTCCGGGTGCCAAACCGGTGCGGTTGCTCACGCGGAAAATATGGGTATCCACTGCCATCGTTGGCTCGCCGAAGGCGGAGTTCAAAATCACATTGGCGGTTTTTCGGCCCACGCCGGGTAGCGCCTGCAGGGCTTCGCGGTCGCGCGGCACAACGCCTGCGTGCTGGTCGATCAAGATCTGGCAGGTTTGCAGCAAGTGGCGCGCCTTGCTGTGGTACAGCCCAATCGTCTTGATGTAAGCTTCCAACGGCTCAAGACCCAGGGCCAGAATTTTTTGCGGCGTGTTGGCCACCACAAACAACCGGGCTGTCGCTTTGTTGACCGCCACATCCGTGGCTTGGGCCGAGAGCAGAACGGCGGCTAGCAATTCAAAAACACTGGCATATTTCAGCTCGGTTTCTGGCAGAGGGTTGGCTGCATGAAGGGTTGAAAAAAATGACTCAATTTGATCTTTTCTCATCGCTTGATTGTGCCAGTCAAG
>JANNFW010000276.1:0-5148 GCA_031380235.1 Rhodoferax sp.
GCGGGTAAAGGATGTGTGCGAGTGGCGGGCATGTGACTGGTGCAGAGGGTTGTTTCCGGGGTGGGATCAGGCCGACGGCGCACTCAGCTCCGCGGGTGTCCCCCGCGCGGCCTAGGGCCGACGCTCCTCCTTGACCCCGCTGCGCTGAGTGCGCCATCGACCTGGTCCAGTTACCGCTTCGGGTGCGCCGTGGTTGTTTGACTTCTGTGATTCAGCAACCGTTCCCAGCCAATGCGGTGGGGGGGGGTGGCGAAGCGAAGTCAAGACGGCGCGACGGGCCCCACGGCCGCGCGGGTGACATTCGCGTAGCTACCCACCCCGACCTCATCGGCTCGCCCACGAACAACCAAGCGAACACGCCAAACCTACTGCCGCGCCATCCGAATATTCTTCGGCAGCGCCGCGGGATAACTGGTGCGAAAAGGATTGATATCCAGCCCACCCCGGCGCGTGTAGCGGGCGTATACCGCCAGCTTGATCGGTTTGCAGCGCGTCCAGATGTCCGTGAAGATGCGCTCCACACACTGCTCATGAAACTCGTTGTGGTTGCGAAAACTCACCAGGTATTGCAGCAGACCGCCCTGCTCAATCTGATCACCGGTGTAGCTGATCTGCACGCTGCCCCAGTCGGGCTGGCCGGTCACCAGGCAGTTACTTTTGAGCAGGTTGCTGGTGAAGACCTCGCTCACTGGAGCCTCGTTCGGCGTGGCGTTCAACAGATCAGGTGCGGGTGTGTAGCGGGTGCAGTCGATGTCTAATCTGTCAAGGCTTAAGCCATCAAGCTCATGCACGGGCTCTTGGTCGAACAGCTCGGCGCTGATTAGCGTTACGCCGATGGAAGCAGGTGGAATGGTTGAAGCAGAGTCGCGCCACACCGCTTCGCTCAAGTCCGCACGCAGGCGGGCTTTGACCTCATCAGCGGTTGCAAATTTTGTATTGTTGAAGCTGTTGAGGTAAAGCTTCAGCGACTTGCTCTCGATGATGTTGCGCGACTCGCAGGGCACGGTGAAATGCGCAATCGCCAACTGCGGTTTGCCACGCGGGTTAAGCCAGCTTAGCTCAAACGCAGTCCACATGTCAGCCCCAAAAAACGGTGCCGCGCCGTGGATGCCGATCTCGGCCCGTTTGTCCTCGCGCGCAATCGGGAACAGCAGGCTCGCGTCGTATTGATCGACGTAGGGCGTGGGTTTACCCAGTTGCGATTGCTGTGGCGAGTTCATGTGGCTTTCAAACAGCTTTGAAATGCGGAACCATCACACTCAACACGCGCTCCACCACACCGGGCGGCAGGTCATGCCCCATGCCTTCGACGGGTACAAACTGCGCTTTGGGAATCCGCTGCGCCGTGTCCTGCCCATGGGCGAAGGGCACCAGCGCATCGGCTTTGCCGTGAATCACCAGGGTGGGCACTTGCATGTGTTTCAACGCGTCAGCACGACCCGTATCGGCAACGATGGCCATCATTTGGCGGTTGATGCCCTCGGGGTGGTAGCTGCGTTTGAAGGCCAGGTAGGCGCGGCTGCGCACCTCGGCCTCAGATACCGGGAACGCAGGGCTGCCAATCACCTTCAAGAGCTTGACGTAGAAGTCGCCAATGTCCTGCTCAGACGTGCTGGCAGGCCGCTTCAAGAGTGCGCGCATCACCTCGGTTTTGGCCTGCGGCAAGCCGCGCGCACCGCTGGTGCTCATGATGCTGGTGAGGCTCAACACGCGAGCAGGAGCCGCCAGGGCTACGCGCTGCGCGATCATGCCGCCCATGCTCACACCCACGATGTGCGCTTGTTGAACTTTGAGCGCATCCAGCACGCCAATCGTGTCCAGCGCCATGTCCTTCAGCGAATAGCCCGATTTCACCGCCACGCCCAAGCGCATTTTCAAGCTCGCCCACACCAGGTTGGACGTGCCCAGCCCATCAAAATGGCGGCTCAAACCGATGTCTCGGTTATCGAACCGGATGACGCGGTAACCCGCATCCACCAAGGCTTGCACCATTGGCAACGGCCAGGCCACGAGCTGCATCGCCAAGCCCATGATGAGCACCACCACCGGGCGCTCCTGGCCGCTGGCGTTCAGCCCCGCGCCCGTGTCTTCAACTTCAATGTTAATTCCATTTGCTATAATTTGCATAGCTATATTCCTATCTTGTTCGAGAGCTAGAGCACTAAAAAGTTCAAAAACAAGCCAAAACACATGATTTTGGCGTCCAATATACCCATAATAGGTATTTATTGCACTATTTTTCGCCGGAACACTAACCGTTTCGGCTCAGACACCTTGGATGCAAACGCATAGCCATCCGCTGCAAAACCTTCAAGCTGCTTGCGCGTTGTGACCCGTTGCGTCACCGCAAATCGCGCCATCGCGCCGCGTGCGCGTTTGGCAAAAAAACTGATCACCTTGTAATCACCGTTCTTGAAGTCTTCAAACACGCATTCGACCACGGTTGCGTTCAGCGCCTTCAAATTCACGGCTTTGAAATACTCCTGCGACGCAAGATTCACCACCACAGGCTCTGTATCATCTTTCATACGCTTATTGAGATGCTCTGAAATCCGAGTTCCCCAATATTGGTACAAATTGTTGGCGCGCCCTACTTTGAGCGTGGTGCCCATCTCAAGCCGATACGGTTGCATTAAATCCAACGGACGCAGCACACCGTACAGGCCGCTCAGAATGCACAGATGCTCTTGCGCCCAGGCCAGATCATCGCCCGGCAAAGTCTTGGCCACCAGCCCGTCGTAAACATCCCCATTAAAAGCCAGCGCCGCTTGCTTGGCGTTTTGCGGCGTGAATTCGTCCGTCCACGCCGCGTAACGCGCCACATTCAACTCAGCCAGGTTTTGGCTCAAATCCATCAGCTTGGCGACCTGCCGCCAGGTCTTCTTGCGCAAGGCTTTGATGAGCAGCGCGGACTGTGCGGTGAACAGCGGCTGGGTGTGCGGTAGATCACCCGCTGGGGTTTCGTAGTCGAGTGATTTGGCGGGGGAGATGAGGAAAAGCATGAACAAAGAGCACCGTCAGAAAAAAGAAAAGCCTCACATGGAGGCTTTGATTATCGCAAGGGAGCGCGGCTACGTCAGATCGCCTGCCAATGATGCCAGCGTCTCCGGCGCAATAGCTGTGTGCGCGGGGTAGTTGGTGTGGTCGCACCCCAGCTTAACGCCCGCGCCGGCTTTCACAGCAGCGCGCATGGGCGCTGTCAGCTCAAAGCGTACAAAATGCACGGCGGAGGTCTTGACATCGTTCTCGCGCTCCATGTCCTCATCCGCAATCGCGTACACCCGGGCGTGACCTTCCACCTCGACAAACAGGCGGTCTTCAATGCCGATCAAGCGCGCCAACTCGCGTTTGCGCTCATTGACATCGGGGTATTCGAGCAGCAGCGTGCCCTTCCAATTATGGCCCGTGGGCAAGAGCGGCACGTAAGCGTCCAACTCCTGCTGAATACCCTCTTCCTCAAACACTTTTTCAATGCGCAGCATCTCTTGAATCTGGTAGCGCAGCGTGGTTTCGGATTCAAACTGCAAGTTCAAGTTTTCACCCAATCGCACGCTGCGCAGTTTGCGGTGCGCCATGATGGCAGGCTTGTTCTCTTTGCGGTATTTGCTGTAGGCCTCGAGGGACATGAGGCTGTTGCGTGTAATGGTTTGAGTCATGATGAAATTAAGAGAGTCCGTAGGCTTCGCGGATCAAGGTCAATGGATGTTTTTGTGGAACGGCACCCAGCGCGTTCACTTCAAAGCCCTGCGAAATATGATGCCCACCCAGCGGGCAGTCGGAGCTGATCACATCGGGCAATCCGCCGTCTTTGTGATTCGCCATGGCTTTGAATAGCGGCTTGCCGATTTTCATGGCCTGTTGGTGCGTGGCTTTCTTCACGCCGAACGTGCCCGCGTGGCCCGAGCAGCGCTCATGCGTGTGAACGCTGGTGCCAGGCACCATTTTCAGCATCTCTTCGGTCTTTTTGCCGATGTTCTGCACGCGGCCATGGCACGGAATCTGGTAGCTGATCTTGCCCAACGACACGGGGAAATCAACCTTCAACAGTCCATCGCGTTTGCGTTGCATCAGGTATTCAAACGGGTCCCACATCGCTTCTTTGACCCGTTGCACGTCCGCCTCATCTGGGTACATCAGCGGGATTTCCTGTTTGAACATGAGCGCGCAGCTCGGTACTGCCGCCAGGATGGCGTAGCCGTCTTTCGCGTACTGGGCCAACACAGGGATGTTGGCATCCTTGTGCGAGTCAACCGAATCCAGGTCCCCCAACTCCAACTTGGGCATTCCGCAGCAGTTTTCCTTCTCAACGACGACGTAAGGGACGTCATTGTGATCGAGAATTTTCAGCAAATCGTGCCCAATTCCCGGCTCGTTGTAGTTGATATAGCACGTTGCATAAATCGCCACCTTGCCGGGTGTTTTGGCACCGGCATTGACCACGGTCGCTTTCGCTTTGGGTGTCTTGTGCCGAAATTTCCGCGTTGCCAGCGCCGGCAGCCAGGCGTTTTTATCCACGCCTAGTGTCGACTCCATCACGCTGCGCGCAGCCGATGTTTTGTTGATGGCGTTGACGGTTTGCACCACAATCGGAATGCCTGCAATTTGGCCATGCACATCGGTCGACGCCAGCAGCTTCTCGCCAAAACCGACATCACCTTTTTTGAACTTGATGGCTTTTGCGCGCAGCATGGTGTGCGGAAAATCCAGGTTGAACTCGTGCGGCGGCACATAAGGGCACTTGGTCAAATAACAAAGGTCGCACAGGTAGCATTGATCGACCACTTTCCAGTAGTCCTTTTTGTCAACGCCATCCACTTCCATTGTTTTGCTGTTGTCGACCAGATCAAACAAAGTCGGGAACGAGCCGCACAGGCTGACGCAACGCCTGCAGCCGTGACAAATGTCAAAAATACGCTCCATTTCATGAAACGTCTTTTCTTCGTTGTAGTAGTCGGGGCCCTTCCAGTCGATCGGATGACGGGTGGGTGCTGAGAGGTTGCCTTCGGTAGCCATGTTGTTTTTACGTTTCAGTTGATTGTTCTGCATTGGGTGCTGCAACCGCAATGGCTGCAACACCCAAGAAAGACAAATCAATCGAGATTAATCCAGATCAATCGACCAGTTCGGCAAGCGCTTTTGCATAGCGAT
>JANNFW010000783.1:0-2394 GCA_031380235.1 Rhodoferax sp.
CATCCCCCGCAGGGCAGAGGCGCTGCCCATCACCAGGATCTTCCCGGCACCCCGCGCAATCATCTGGGGCAGGGCGGCGCGGAACAACCTGGGTACGGGATGCACAAGCGCTGCAAACGTGTCGTGCCACTCGGCCTCGGACACCTCGGCGGCCAGCGTCGAAGGGGCTGGCAGAGCCAGGTTGACGACCAGAACGTCGATAGGGCCCGCCGCCGCGACAACGTCAGCCGGGGCTTGCGCGTCGATCAGCGATTGGGTGCTGGCGATCACCAGGGCGCCGTGCTCGGTGAAGACTTCGCACAGCACCGGGCCCATGAATGCATCGGCCTGAGTGATCAGTATGCGTTTGCCATGAAGAATGGAACTTGACAAGGAACCTCCTGTGGGAAATATCGCTGGCGTTTGCGCTGGGATGCTACGAATCCAAAGCTGGGATTCCAGTACGAAGCGCACCACCTCGGGTACTTGCACGATGTCACCGAAGGCAACAGCCCGCAGCCTCCTGCCCACTCTCAATATGCGAGCGCATAGCAGCCTGCGCAGCCGAAGCGTCCCGCCTCTTCAACGCCGACATGATGGCCGCGTGTTCGGCCAGTGACTCTTCAATCCGCCCGGCCTTTAGCAGTGACTGCGCGCGGTTGAGTTTCATGACTTTGCGCAGGTCGGCCACCATTTGGTCGCGCCATTTGTTGTCGGCGATTTGAAGCAGCTTGACGTGAAACGCCTCATTCAGAGTAAAGAATTTGACGCGGTCTTTGGTGGATTTTTCTAATTGGTGGTGCAGGGCTTCTAACTCTTGCAATTGTGCGACTGTCGCAGTTCGGGCTGCAATTGCCGCCGCATCACTTTCCAGCACGGCCATGAGGTGGAAAACATCGCGCAGGTCTTTGGCGTTCACTTCGGTCACGTACGCACCGCGCCGCATCTTCATGGTGACCAGGCCTTCGGTGGCCAGCACTTTAATCGCCTCGCGCAGGGGCGTGCGGCTGATGCCGTATTCGGTGGCCAGCTTCAGTTCGTCGATCCAGGCGCCTGGTTCCATATCTCCCGTTTTGCCTGAGAAGATGCGCTGACGCAGCAGCTCGGCTACCTCTTCGTACAGAGGGCGGGGTTTGAGTCTGGCGTGGTGCACGGGAGCGTTCATAGACTTCCAAGTTTACATGAAACTGAATTTTGAATTCATAATTACAGATGAAAATCTGGGTAAAATTGCTGCATGACTGATAACTTCAAACCCGCCACGCTGACCGACTGGGCCAAGGCTGCTGCCAAATCTGCACCCGATGGCAATGTAGATGCGCTTAACTGGCACACGCCCGATGGCATTGCGGTCAAGCCGCTGTACACGGCGGATGACGTGAAAGATCTGCCGTACACCCACACGTTGCCGGGTTTTGAACCCTACCTGCGCGGCCCGCAGGCCACGATGTATGCGGTGCGGCCGTGGACGATACGGCAGTACGCCGGGTTTTCTACTGCCGAAGAGTCGAACGCGTTTTACCGCAAGGCCTTGGCCGCAGGCGGGCAGGGCGTGAGCGTGGCGTTTGACCTGGCCACGCACCGTGGCTACGACTCAGACCACCCGCGTGTGACGGGCGATGTGGGCAAAGCGGGTGTGGCCATTGACAGCGTCGAGGACATGAAAATTTTGTTCGACCAGATACCGCTGGACACAGTGAGCGTGAGCATGACCATGAATGGCGCAGTGCTGCCGGTGTTGGCCGGATACATCGTGGCGGCAGAGGA
The DNA here is from genome assembly GCA_031380235.1 of Rhodoferax sp. Taxonomy (GTDB): domain Bacteria; phylum Pseudomonadota; class Gammaproteobacteria; order Burkholderiales; family Burkholderiaceae_C; genus JANYCG01. Next base: position 1,747 of record JANNFW010000783.1, read on the forward strand.
GCAGGGCGTGTCGCAAGCCAACTTGAGCGGCACGATACAGAACGACATTCTCAAAGAGTTCATGGTGCGCAACACCTACATCTACCCGCCCAAGCCCAGCATGCGCATCATTGGCGACATCATTGAATACACGGCCAAGAACATGCCGAAGTTCAACTCGATTTCCATCAGCGGCTACCACATGCAAGAGGCGGGGGCGAACCAGGCGCTTGAGCTGGCCTTTACCTTGGCCGATGGCAAAGAGTATGTGAAGACCGCCATTGGCAAAGGCATGGACGTGGACGAGTTTGCCGGGCGCTTGAGCTTCTTCTGGGCGATTGGCATGAATTTCTACCTGGAAGTCGCCAAAATGCGCGCCGCCCGCCTACTGTGGTGCCGCATCATGAAGGGCTTTGATGCCAAGCAGCCTAAGAGCTTGATGCTGCGCACGCACTGTCAAACCTCGGGCTGGAGTTTGACCGAGCAAGACCCATACAACAATATTGTGCGCACCACCATTGAGGCGATGGCCGCGGTGTTTGGCGGCACGCAGAGCCTGCACACCAACAGCTTTGACGAGGCGATTGCGCTGCCTACCGAATTCAGCTCTCGCATAGCGCGCAACACGCAACTCATCATCCAGGAAGAGACGCACATCGGTGCCGTGGT
>JANNFW010000793.1:0-2086 GCA_031380235.1 Rhodoferax sp.
CCGGTCGCACATGTCGCGGCAAACGTGGCTTTCACCTCTGAGCCGCTGGAGCCGGCCAGCGAGAAGCAGGCCTGGCCCAGCTTGGTGTTGAGTGGCTTGAAGATGGCCTCTTCAATGATGTCGGAAGCGCTGCCATCCGCCAGTTGCAACTGGAACTGGCCGCTGTCGGGCAGCCACTGCACATCCAGCACCTGGCGAATGCCGCGCAGCTCACGCAGCACCAAATCTGTGGTCTGCTTGTCGGGCAGGCCGGTGATTTTGAGGTTCGTCTTGCGCGTGCCAAAGGTGAAATGTTGCAGGAAGAAGCCCTTGGAGAATTCATCGCCCACCATCTTGCCAATGTCGGCCAGCGCTTGGTCTTCTGAAGTCCAGCTTTGGCCTTTGGGCATGACGGTGTTGAGATAAATCTCTTCCCCCGTGTTTTTGTCCATCGCCTTGATGGTCCACGAGGTCAGCACGGTTTTGGTGACGGTCAGGCCCGAGGCTTGCAGCTTCATCGACAGTTGCTTGAGCTTGGCCTCGCCCTGGATGGCGAAGTCGGCGATCTGGGCCTTGGGGCCCGTCAACTCCTGCGCGTCAGACGACCAAACCCGAAAGCCAAAGGATTTGATGCGCTCCTTCAACACGTTTTCGGCCAGCACCGAGCGGGCAGATGGGAATATCTGCGCCGTGTCCGCGTTGGCGATGCTCATGTTGATGGAGACTTTGGGGTCACCATTGTTGCGGATGAAATCCACGCGCTCGTCCTTGGAGAGCTGGTTAAGCGACTTTTGCACCGCACGCATCTTGATCACGGCGCGGGTTTCGGTCTCGATCAGGCCGTCTTTGCCGCTGGTCGCCGCCCCTTCGTGCAGCACGGTCTTGATGAAGCTGCCGGACTGAGACAGCAGCTTCTGCTCCAGCACCGCATAGTTCTTGTTCAGCGAGCTTTTGTCCACATACAGGGCCAGCGCTTTTTCAACCAACTGGCGTGATGCATCGGCCCGCGCTTCGCTTTGGGCGGCGTTGGCATCGCCGTTAAATTTGGGGTCTTTCGGATCGACCAGGCCCAAGGCGCTGATGATCAAGGTGCCAGGTTCCTGAGCGGGTTCTGCGCTGGCGCTGACGCTCGCGCTTGGCGTCACGGTTGGGGCTGGCGTGGCCACAGCGGCAACCGTGGCAACAACGGGTGCGGTGGCGCTGACAACCGCAGGCTGCGCTGGCGTGCTGGCGACGCTGGCAACCGTTGCTGCGCCGTTTTGCGCCACGGCTGGCCCGCTGCTGCTGTTTTTGCCCGTCATCCAGAAAGCGCCGGCAGCACCGACCAGCAGCACGCCCGCAATGCCGCCCACCAATGCGCCGTTCGATGTCGATTTGGTCGCCGGGGCGACCTGCGAACTGGCGGCTGGCAGTGGCACCTTCCCGGCGGATGGTTGGCCCGCTGACATGGCGTTGCCGCCCAGGGTGGAGAACACGATCGGATCCACCCCGTTGGAGTTTGTGGATCTGTTCGAAGCTGCGCTAGAGCCTGCGCCAAGGCCTGCACTTGAGGGTGCCTGAACTTGAATCGGAGGAATATAAGAAGCAGCTTGCACAGGCGGCGTCTGCACGGTCACCTCGGGGTTGTTCAGCCCCGAATACGAGCCCACAAAGGTCGTGTCATCTCCCCGGCGCACGGCGGCCGCACGAATCGCCTCCGCAAATTCTTTCGCGCTCTGAAACCGGTCGGCCGGCACTTTGGCAATCGCCTTTTTCACCACCGCATCCCATGCGGCGGGCAAGGTCAGGTTGAGGGTGGACGGCGGCAGGGGCTCTTCACGCAGCACCTTGTACATGATGGTGGTGGCGTTGCCGGTAAAGGGCTTTTCACCCGTCAAAAACTGGTACAGGATCACGCCGCAGGAGAACAGGTCACTGCGGCCATCGACCGTCTGGCCCATGAACTGCTCGGGCGACATGTACGCCGGCGTGCCCAAGATGGTGCCGGCCTGCGTCAGCTCGGACGTCTCCAGCCGCGCGATACCAAAGTCTGCCACCTTGACGTGGCCATCGGCCAGCACGATCAGGTTGGCGGGCTTCATGTCGCGGTGGGTTACGCCCTTGCTGT
>JANNFW010000816.1:0-1684 GCA_031380235.1 Rhodoferax sp.
CCGACCAAAAACATGGCAATCGTGCCCGCGATGGACAAAAAGCGCATCAGGTACGGCGCGGCTTTCACAATGCCACGTCCCAAGGCGCGTTCAAACCGCCTGAAAGCGCTTTGCCCCGGCCGCTGGCTCATCAGCGCACCCAAGTCATCGAGCTTCACGATGCCCGCCACCAGGCCATACACGCCCACTGTCATCAAAATCGCAATTCCCGTCAGCACCGTCACCTGCGTCGCAAACGGGCTGTTTTGTACCGTGCCCAGGGTGATGGCAATGATCTCGGCAGACAGGATGAAATCAGTGCGCACGGCACCCTTGATTTTGTCTTTTTCCAGCGCTACCAGATCGACCTCAGGGTTGGAAAGGGCCGTTACCAGCTCGTCACGGCGGGCGGCATCTTCGCTGGGGCGATGCAGGAATTTGTGGGCGAGTTTCTCGAAACCCTCGTAGCAAAGAAACGCGCCGCCGACCATCAAAAGCGGCGTGACCGCCCACGGCGCAAAGGCGCTGATCGCAATGGCGGCTGGCACCAAGATCGCCTTGTTGATAAACGAACCTTTGCACACCGCCCACACTACTGGCAGCTCACGATCTGCCTTCACGCCTGAGACTTGCTGCGCGTTCAGCGCCAGGTCGTCGCCCAGTACGCCAGCGGTCTTTTTAGCCGCGACCTTGGTCAGCAGGGCCACGTCATCCAGAATAGTGGCGATGTCGTCGAGTAGGGCAAGAAGGCTGCTGGCCATAGAAATTAATTTTGAAGTGAATCGGGAATTAAGTCCGCATTATCAGCGCCGGATGCGTCGCAACAGTGTCAGACAACACCGCATAAAAACTGATAGGCTTGAATTTCAAAGCGCGGCAATTCGCTGCATTTTTAACCGCATCGCATCAAGGATTCAACGCTCATGAAAACCCGCATCACCGAACTCTTCGGCATCCAGCACCCCATCATCCAGGGCGGCATGCATTTTGTGGGCTTTGCCGAACTGGCCGCTGCCGTCTCCAATGCAGGCGGACTAGGCATCATCACGGGCCTGACGCAACGCACGCCCGAGCTGTTGGCCAACGAGATCAAACGCTGCCGCGAGATGACCGACAAGCCCTTCGGCGTCAACCTCACCTTTCTGCCGGTGCTCACGTCGCCCGACTACCCAGGTTACATCAAAGCCATCATCGACGGTGGCGTGAAAGTGGTGGAAACCGCCGGAAACAACCCGCAAAAGTGGCTGCCCGCGCTGCATGAAGCGGGCATCAAAGTGATCCACAAATGCACCTCGGTGCGGCACTCTCTTAAGGCCGAGTCGATTGGCTGCGATGCGGTGAGCGTGGACGGCTTTGAATGCGGCGGCCATCCGGGTGAAGACGACATCCCCAACTTCATCCTGCTGCCGCGCGCGGCGGAAGAGTTGAAGATCCCATTCGTCGCCTCCGGTGGCATGGCCGATGGCCGCTCTCTCGTCGCCGCCATCGCGCTGGGTGCTGAGGGCATGAACATGGGCACGCGCTTCATGGCCACGGTGGAGGCACCCATCCACCAAAACGTCAAAGATGCCATCGTCGCCGCCAGCGAGCTAGACACCCGCCTGGTGATGCGGCCCCTGCGCAACACCGAGCGCGTGCTGAACAACGCAGCGGTCGAGCGTCTGCTGGAGAAAGAAAAAGCCCTGGGCGCCAACCTGAAGTTTGA
>JANNFW010000818.1:0-3451 GCA_031380235.1 Rhodoferax sp.
ATTTTTCCGGCAAACTTGGCGGAGACTGGCCCGACTTTGACCGACATTCCAATCGCATATTGATTCTCGCCCGTCGGCTCCACTTTGTCGCAGCCGGGAATGCAGGCCTTGAGCACCGCCCGGTCGTTCAGCGCGTCCCAGGCTTGTTGTTGGGTGATCGCCAGTTGGCGGCTTCCTTGCATGTCCATGATCAGTCTTTCTGCTTTTTAGCGAATGCGTCGTTAGCGTTTCATCAAGGCTGCCAGGCTGGCCGCCAAATCTTCGAGCTTGCTCACATTGTGAACCGCCAACATGCCATGAACCTGACTGTGCAACGCTGCGGCACCGCGCGCGATAGGGGCATAGCCCTCAAAGCGCAACAGCGGGTTGAGCCACAACAGGCGGCGGCTGCGCCGCTTGAGCCACGCCAATTCCTGCACTAGGTCTGACGGCTCACCCGTGTCCAGACCATCGGTGATCATCAGCACCAGTGTGCGCCGTCCGACCAATCGGCGTGAGTAACGCTGACGCAACGTCGCAAGTGACTCACCCAGTTGCGTACCACCTGCAAAGTCGTCAATCGCGACACTGGCGTGGGCCAACATGTCGTCGGTATCGGCCAATTTGAAGGCGGGCGTCAGGTCGGTGAGATGCGTTCCAAACGCGAACACGTCGCGCCGTGGATGGCGGCGCGTGGCCGCATGCAAGAAGGCCAGTAGCAAGCGGGAGTAGCGCTCCATTGAGCCAGATACATCCACCAATATCAGAATCGGCAAAGCCTGCTCACGCCGCGCCAACCGGGGCAGGCGCACCAGCTCGCCACCCGTTTGCGCGGCCTGGTGCATCACGCCCGGCCAATGGATGCGAGCACCCATACCCGCTGGATGCATGCGCCGCGAAGCAAAGTGCGGCAGCGGCAGGCGCACATCCCGCGCGAGCCGTTCGACCAAGCGGTACTCGCTGCCCGAGAGCGAGTTGAAGTCGGCATGCTTCAAGCGATCCAGGTCGCTCGCCGTCATCACCGCATCAAACTCTACTTTTTGATCTTCCTGCTTCGGCTTGGCTTGCTGACCAAATGCGTTTTGTGGCGACAGCGCCTCGCGCACGCGCGGGCGGCGCTTGCTGGGCTCGGCCTTGCCCTCGGCGCTGGGCAGCAACTGCGACAACAGCTTTTGTGCCATCTCAGGGTTGCGAAAGTACGCATCAAACAGCTCGCGAAAGATGATGCGGTCTTGCTCGCGGCTGACCATCACCGCTTCAAGTGCCGCGCTGATGTCTTGCTTCTCGTTCACGCCGACGGCAACCGCCGCATGCGTTGCCAATGCGATGCGCGAACTGTCAACCCGCACGCCCGCACGGCGCAAGGTGCGGCCAAAGCCAGCGATGTTGTCGGCCAGCTTGCCAGTTCTAGAGTCACCTAGCTGCACAGTGTTCTCACGCTGGTTCTTCTTCCGGCTTAAGCAAAGCAGCCGCCAAATCAGCCGTTAACGCGGCCACATCTTCGCGCTGCTTGAACAGAATACCGGCTGTGTCCGCGATGATTTCGGGGTCTACCGCAATCGTGTCAAGCGCCACGAGCGCCTTGGCCCATTCCACGCTCTCGGCAATACCTGGTACGCGTTGAAAGGCGTTGGCAAAGGGCTGGCTTCGAATACGACCCACAAAGTCTGCAACCTGCTGCGACAAGGCTTGCGACAGCCCTGGCACCTGCGCTTGGATGATCGCCAGCTCGCGCGCACGATCCGGATAATCCAGCCAGTGGTAGAGGCAGCGGCGTTTGACGGCATCGTTCAATTCGCGGGTGCGGTTGCTGGTCAAAATCGTGACAGGTGCAATGGCTGCGCGCACCGTGCCAATTTCAGGAATGCTCACCTGATACTCGCCCAGATATTCCAGCAAAAACGCTTCAAAGGGTTCATCTGCGCGGTCCACTTCGTCAATCAGCAGCACGGCACCGGGTGCGGGGGCTTGCAAGGCTTGCAACAGCGGGCGGCGAATCAAATAGCGGTCTTGATAGACCTCGCGCTCAATCGTGGCCGTGTTGGTTTTGCCATTCGCATCAAGCTCTGCTGCCCGCATGTGTAAGAGTTGCGCCGCATAGTTCCATTCGTACAGCGCCTCACGCTGCTCCAGGCCGTCATAGCATTGCAGGCGCAGCAATTGACGCTGCAGGGCGGTGCTGAGCGCTTTGGCCAGCTCGGTTTTGCCGACACCAGGCTCGCCTTCGAGTAACAGCGGGCGTTGCAGCTTCAGCGCTAGAAAGACGGCTGTGGCTAACCTGCGGTCAGCAAAATAGCCCGCCTGCATCAGCGCGGCCATCAGAGAATCAATATTGGGGAACATGGCGGATAGATGTTGCGGTAAGACTCATGAAAAAGGCCCCGCGTCAGTCAACACGGGGCCTGCGGTTTGACGGCAGCTCGCGGGAATCAGCCCAGCATTTTAGTGACCGCGCGCTGAGTTTGCACGCTGATCAAATTAGCCCGGTACGCAGCGGATGCGTGAATGTCCGCGTTCAAGTTTGACGCGTCAATCCTCACCGATGCAGCAGACGCTGCGGTGAAGCTCGCTGTCAACGCCGCTTCCAGCCCCTTGTGACGAAACACGCCGTTGCCCGCGCCGGTGACGGCCACGCGCACGCCTGCATCCGTCTGTGCCACAAACACGCCCACCAACGCAAAGCGTGAAGCGGGTTGCACGAACTTCATGTACGCGGCCTTTTTGGGTGCGGGGAAGCTGATGGCTGTGATCAGTTCGCCATCCTTCAAGGCGGTGGCGAACATGCCCTGGAAGAAATCGTCTGCCGCAATTTTGCGCTCTGTGGTGTGGATCGTGGCACCCAGCGCCAGCACCGCACTGGGGTAGCAAGCCGCAGGGTCGTTGTTGGCAACCGAGCCGCCCATCGTGCCCATCGCGCGTACCTGGCGATCACCAATGTGTGCCGCCAAATCCGCCAGCGCGGGAATGGCGTTTTTGACGTCAGCATTGTTGGCCACGTCAAGATGGCGCGTCATCGCGCCAATCACGATGGCATTGCCTTCGCGCTTGATGCCTGACAGCTCTTTGACCAGCCCCAAGTCCACCATCGCACCGGGGTCTGACAGGCGTTGCTTCATCGAGGCGAGCAAGGTTTGCCCGCCCGCCAAGACTTTTGAACCGGCGCTGGCCAGCTTGGTTGCGTCAGACAGGGTGGTGGGTCGCTCTAAAGTGAATGCATACATATTTTTTCTCCTCAGGCTTAAACAAGTTATTAAGCAGTTTGTTTCGCAGATTGAATGGCTTCCCACACCCGGCTGGGCGATGCAGGCATGTCAAAGTTTTTCACGCCCAGCCCGCTCAAGGCATCCAGTACGGCGTTGATCACTGCGGGCGGTGACCCAATGGCACCAGCCTCGCCGCAGCCCTTCGCGCCAATCGGGTTGTGGGTGCAAGGCGTGCACACCGTACCGATTTTGAACTCGGGGAAGTCATC
>JANNFW010000285.1:0-2418 GCA_031380235.1 Rhodoferax sp.
GTCCGTCACACCTGCCAGCGCCATCGCGTCGCTGGCCAAAAAATGCTCTTTGCCGTCTTTGCCCACGCCCAAAATCAGCGGTGACCCGGCGCGTGCGCCAATCAGTCGGTGCGGCTCGTCTTTGCAAAACACGGCAATCGCATACGCGCCGTGCAGTTGCTGCACAGCGGCTTTCACGGCCTCAAAAATGTCGCCGTCATACAGGCTGTCGACCAGATGCGCGATGACTTCGGTATCCGTCTGGCTGGAGAACGCATAGCCCTTGGCTTTCAATTGCGCGCGCAGCTCGTCGTGGTTTTCGATGATGCCGTTGTGCACCAGCGCCACGCGGCCCGGGCGGTCTGCCGCCACCTGTGAGGGGCTGCCCTTGCCATTCGTGAAGACGGAGTCTGGCCCGTGGCTGAAGTGCGGATGCGCGTTGTGCACCGCAGGCGCGCCGTGCGTGGCCCAGCGCGTGTGGGCGATGCCCAGCAGGCCCTCCAAATGGGTCGAGGCAACCTGATCCATCAACTCGGCCACACGGGCCGTGCTGCGCGCTCTTTTCAAGCCATCGGCATACACCGCGACGCCGCAAGAGTCATAACCCCGGTACTCCAACCGTTGCAGGCCCTGAACCAAAATGGGAACGATGTTGCGGGTAGAAACCGAGCCAACGATGCCACACATAGACTTCTCCAAAGCGTTGTAAAAAATGAAAGTGGCGCAATGCTAAGACGATTGAAGAAAAATATGCAGTTGATTTTTCACGAAATTTGGCTTTTAATTCCATGAAATTTTATGATTGACTGAATATTTCAAAATGCAACGAATTTCAGAACAAATATCGCTGGATCAAACCGACTTCTTGATACTCGATCAGCTCCAGAAAGACGCATCCCTCACCAACCAAGAGTTGGCTGAGCGCGTTTTCACGTCCCCACCAACTTGCCTGCGCCGCGTCAAGCGCCTCAAAGACGCAGGCCTGATCGAGCGGCAAATCGCGATTTTGAGCGTTGACAAATTGGCCCCGCTGATCGGCCACGGCCTCACTGCCATCGTCGAGATCACGCTAGACCGGCAAGACACGCATAGCCTGGAAGCCTTCGAGAAACGCATCGCCGCAGACGAGGCCGTGCAGCAGTGCTACCGCGTCTCCCCCGGCCCCGACTTCGTGCTGATCGTCTTCGCGCACGACATGCCCGCCTACCTCGCGGTCTCGCAGCGGTTGTTTTCAGCGGATGCGAATGTGCGCAACGTCAAGGCGTTTTTCAGCGTGAAGCGGGGGAAGTTTGAGCCGGGGGTGGGCTTGGTGGTCTAAGGTGTGGAGTCAAGCGGCGTGCCGCTGCGGTAACTTCATGTCCACCACGATTTCCGACCAGGGCACCGACACGCGCCCATCGTCGCCCCGCTCCACGGCCATCCACTCGATCAATTGGCTGACATCAGTGTGAACGTTCTTGTAGTCGCGCTGCAAGCGGCGCGCCAATTCGGCCACCGTCAATGACCCAGCCTCGCGCAGCGCCGCAATCAACTCCCAGCGCTTGGGTGTAAACGCCGCCAGCATCTGGCCGATCTGCTCGAAATTGACACCGAAGTGTGGCTGTACCACCTCGCCGCGCTCAAGCGCCTTCATCGCGGCAGCCGCATAGGCGGCGGTGTCTGCCAGCGTCCCGCCCACAGTGACGTTCAGAATTTGGTTTTGGGTCGTCATTCAAAAGCCTCCACATCTCGTAAAAAGTCTGCCATCAAGGTGTCAATATCGACAAACCGATAGGCCACTTCAATCTCGCCCAGGTGTTTGTGATCCCCTTTGCCGCGCTCGTTGTCGTAACCCACGACGCGCCGACCATTCTTCACATAAACCAGCCGGTATTTGAACCGGTGTTCAGACGGTGGCACCGGTTTACGCACCTGCCAAACCACCATTTCCACCACACCGCCAACCCGCACTGAACGAGTTTTGAAGACTAGCCGGGCGTCAGACTTATGGCGTATTGTGCCCTATTTTTATGGCATTTAAAACCATAGATTGAGGGTGATGAATGGACGTAGTCACGGCGGGCATGATTTACCCGGAAAAGTTAACCTACGCGTTAATTTTCACTCTGCAGCAGGTCCTTTTCGCCAAATAATCAATGAAAAAATGCTCTAGCTCTCGTACAAATCACATGACAAGCTATATATAAAATAGCAATGTGACCGATTCGATTTCATCAAACCGAGCGCGTAGCCGCACCATGCAGCCCATCCACGATCTTCATCGCTGCCGCTGCGGCCTCCTCAATCACTTTCAAATGGGCCAGCACCGGTGCATCAAGCGCTTGGCCGTGGTCTTCTTCGATGACTTTTACGAATGCGCCGATGTGGCGCAGCGGTGCGCGCAGGTCGTGCTGCACCGTGAAAGTGAGCCGTTTCAACTCTGATTTGGCACACGCGAGT
>JANNFW010000286.1:0-2638 GCA_031380235.1 Rhodoferax sp.
AAGTAGGCTACGTCGCGGCCCCCGCGTCCCTCATGGCCGAGTTCCGCAAAGTGCATCAATTCAACGTCTTCACCGTCAACACCCCCGTGCAGCATGGCCTGGCCGCTCACATGAGCGATGCCACCCGTTACACCGAACTGCCCGCTTTCTACCAGCGAAAACGCGACCTCTGTCGCGAAGGTTTGAAGCAAACCAAATTCAAGCTACTCCCCAGCGAAGGCTCGTTCTTCCAGTGCGTCGACATGTCAGACGTGAGCGATTTAAGCGAAGCCGATTTCTGCCAATGGCTGACGAAAGAAGTCGGCGTTGCGGCCATTCCGCTCTCAGCCTTCTACGCAGACGGCTTCGACCAGCGCGTGGTGCGGTTTTGCTTTGCGAAGCGGGAAGAGACGCTGAATTTGGCGTTGGCGCGGCTGGTGAAGCTGTAAACAGGTCAAGTCGGTTGCTATTTTAAGTATAGCTATTTATGCATATTATTCGAGAGCTGAAGGCCAATTTTGTTCATAATTTGGCCTGCACCGCCAAAACCAGCCGAAAATCGCAAAAAAGCACTGATTTTTACTATATTTGTAGTAAATTAACGTCCATACGTACTGTCGTGATTTGCAGCCACAGTCAAAAAACGAATGAAATCTCCATCGCGATAAGCAGTCGCCCGTCGGGATTGGGTGATTCGCAGTGAGTAGATGGCATCCACACCCGCAGGCGGTTTGACGCTGCTGATCTTTTCCCACTTCAACCCGTTGTCAGCGTAAAGTTGGTTCCAGGTCAACTGCCGAATCTTGTTCAGCGCGTCCAGGGCGGCGTGTCGCTCTGGCTTTTGCAGGCTGAGCAGGTTGGCTTGAAATGTCGGGTTGTTGAGATCCAGCCGGATCAGAGCCATCGAACTGTTATTTGGCATTCGCAAGGCGCTTCATCGTCTTGTCCGCAATCGCATCGCTCGGTGGATTGGCACCAGCCCATTTCAACGCCTTGCTCAGATCGGCGGCGGCAGTTGGCTCGTGCAGCCAGCGCTCGTTGTCAGGCACCATGGTGGCTGTGCGCACCAACCAAACGCCAGCGGCCTGCTCTTCAATCAGCACCTGGCGCCCCGCAAACTGCTTGCCCAGCGATATCTGGCCGTTGGTACCGACGATCTTGACACTTGTTGTAACGGATGCCACTGCCGACATGATGTACTCCTGAAAGACTAAAACGCTAAATTCCTAATTTAGTGCCATTCTAAACCTGTCAGGCTGCGAGTACGGTGCCATTGTGAGAGCTGCGGATGACTTCGATCAGCGCGTGGTGCGGTTTTGCTTTGCAAAGCAGGAAGAGACGTTGAATCTGGCGCTGGCGCGGTTGGCGAAGCTTTAGAGTCGTCTACCCATTTGCTATATTTAGCATAGCTACTCATGCATATTATTCGAGGGCTAGAAGCCCAAAATATTCATAATTTCGCCCAATCCGGCTCAATTTCGGATATTTGAGCAAAACCCGCCTATTTTTACTACGTTTGTAGTAGGTATATTATGTGCGTGATCAACCCTTGCCATCTTTCGCGCTTCTCTCAATCGGCCGCTTCGACTCCCGCGGTGACCGTGCGGAGTGCGTGTCCTCCCGCACTTGATCACGCCCGGGCGTGGGCTGGGTCTGTCCGTGCAACGGATAGTCCTTGGTATTTTGTGGCGAGGGTGGCGCGTGCAGGGTTTTAGCAGAGGTGTCTGGATTCGGCTTCGGCGGCTTCATGGTGAGCTCCTTTTGAGGTGGGCTGGGGTTTGTGGGGGTTCGTCAACGGTTTAACCAGGTGATCGATAGCTGCAAAATGGTGGCAAACGAAGCCCACACCAGATAGGGAATGTTGACGTAAGCCACCCAGGGAACGCGAGACCAGATAACGCGCATCGCCCATATCAGCGTGGCCAGAATCAGCAAGATGTCGGCAGCGGCCAGAAGGTTGTTTTTCAACCCGAACTGGATGGGCGAAAACGCCAGATTGAAGATGAGATTCAATCCAAATGGAAGAAAGACCGCCCACGGCAGCCGCTTTTTGAACGCCAGGTACAGCACATAGTCAAAACTTATGGCGATGACGACGTAAAGCACACTCCAAACCGGGCCGAATACCCAGGCCGGTGGGGCGAAGAAAGGCTGTATCAGGTTGGCGTACCAGGCTGCGGATTCATTCATGGTTGTGGCGATTCATTGATCCCAGTAGTTCGCACGCCCGTAGTGCTTGAAGTAATCATCTTCGTTCTTGCGTCCAAAAGGTGCCGCTGAATCGTAGGCAGGTGCGTCTTGGATCGCCTGGCGGCTTAAGGCGACTGAGACCTTGGCATTCGCCCAACTGATGTCCTGCACCCACTGCGGAACGATCAGCACCTTGTGGCCGAGCCACCAATTGCTGGTGTCCACCACCAGGTAGCGGATGGCCCAGGTTTCTTCGTCGATCAGCAGGCTTTGCACATGGCCGATGTCGCCATCAGTGGCATGAATGTGGTAGCCCATCACCGCCTTGCAACTGCGCAGATGCGGGTCATCATCGTTACGCGCCGTGGCCCTCGCGCGCTCTTGTGCCATCTCCTCTGGTGTGCGAGAAGGATGTGGCCCCTCGCGCGTCCCCTCGTAGCCGGGCATGATCATGTTCGGGCCCATCTCA
>JANNFW010000094.1:0-2564 GCA_031380235.1 Rhodoferax sp.
CAAGCAGTGCCTCAACACGCAGGCCCGCTTGTGGCACCTCGGTGAAGTTGGCAACCGGCATCATTGCGACACTGTCGGTATTCGCGATGACGCCCTCCATCGCCGAACGTGTGCTGCTGCTGCCGGGTGAGAAGGAGCTGCAAGCCGACAGCAGCGCAGTGCAAAGTACAAGCGGCAAAATTGATGTGATCCGCAAGCGGAATGTATGAATTTTCATCGTTTTTTTCATAGTTTTTCTCACAATATCTTTCACCTCAGTCGATCAAAAAAAATCTCATAACGAAGACCCATCTCCACACTGGTCTGGGGGCTTTGACCGCTGGCGGCGGAGGCGTTGCTGGGCCGTGCCTCCAGGCGCAGGCTGAGCTGATCTCGGCCTCGCACAGATCCCTTGATCCCCAATCGTATCAAGGCCTGCGTTTGGGTGACGGTGTCTGTCATCGAGGTTTCAAACCCGACTTCACCCCAGGGTCGCCACGCGCGACTGTAGTTGGCGGAGTCTCCCTGGGCCAGTCCCAAGCCGAGGCTGGCACCGAAGGTCGTTGCCGAGGGGCCGAGGAACTGGCTGGCCGTTGAGCTTGAGCTTGCGCTGCTCCCGAGCAAGGCCGTCGCAGCGGCATCCGGCTGCCCATCTGCCATCATCACATTGCGGCTGGCTTGGGCCTTCAGGCGCAGATCGGGGTAATCGCTGCGAAGCTTCCAGTTACCGCTGGCCGACACCGTGGTGGAGCCGCCCAGCGCCGCCCCGGTTTGAGTGCGAAATTGCTGTTTGCTTAACGTCACCTGGCCGTCAATCCAGTTGCTGGGTCGCAGAGTCACACTCGCGCCGATGCGGTCGCGCACACCGGCGATGGACATGATGCTGCTCTCATCGGAGCGCTCAGCCCGTGCCGCTTCAAGTTGCAACGTCGCCTGGCGGCTGAGCTTGTGCGTGTGCTGCACCTGGAATCCCATCATCTGCGCCAAGGCATCACGCACCAGCCACTGCGCTTTGAGATCGCCCCAGGGGGTGGACGCATCAAGTCCCAAACGCAGTTGGTTGTCACGCGCAGGCGTGGTTTCAATTTGACTGGGGTCCAGGCTGAAATACGGCCCGGACAAATAGTCCGCCGTAAATCGCACGCTGGGCGACACGGCGATGGACGCGCTGAAACGGGTCTCGAGCCGGGTCAACGCCGCCAAGCGGCGGTTGACCACCTGCACACTGGCGCGGCTGGCCTGGGCCAGCAAGTCTTGCTGAAGTGCCGCCTGTTGCAGCTCGCCGTTGTCGTCATCGCCCAGGCCCTCAGGTTGCCGCATTGCCCGCTCAAAGCCCAGCGTGGCTGCCTCTGAGCGGCGTTGCACTTCGCGCACTGCAGACAGGCGGTCAATCGCGGCCAAGCGGGTAGACGGTCGGTTGACGGGTTGGTTGGGGCGCACGAGGGCGAGGGCGGCAGCGTCATCAGCGTCGAGCAAAACGGTCAACACGTCGGTGTCGTTTTGCGCCAGCGCCAATGAAAGCGTTTGATAGGCTGGCACGGCCAAGCGCATCGCGTGCTGTTGCCATAACCAGCGCTGCGCACTGTCAAACCTGGCTTGCGACAACAGCCAGGCGGTGACCAGCTCTCGTGCCTGGCCTGACGCCGTAGCATCCAGCGCGTTTTCGGTTTGAACCAGCATCCTGCCCAGTTGCCGCCAGAGTTTTTGCTGCTCCTCGCCGCTTGCAAAACTGCTAGCAAGCCGCAGTTGAATGATCAAAGCCTGGCGGGCCTGCTCTCGATCCTTCGGCTTAGTTGCGGCCTGTTGCGCTAGGATCCACGCGTGCCTGCGTACCCGCAGCGCCGCCGCGTCACGGCCCAGTTGGCTCAGCACATCGGCATAGTTCATCAACCACAGAAAATCATGGGTGCGAGTTTTTGCAACCATTTGCATCAATGCAAAGGCTTCCTTGGGCTCGTTCAGCACTTGCCAGGCAGCGGTCATTACATCGACAAAAACGCTCTGGCGTTGCTCATTGCGCGCGAGCTTGCCGACTTCGGCGCGAAGCAAAGCGGCGTCCTGGGTGTCGATCAACAACCAAAAATAGGCAATGCGCGTGGCCCGATTGGCGCTGTGCAGTGACAAAGACTTTTGGTAATCGAGTTTCGCAAGGTCTGTCTCTTTCAGGCGAACATAGAGCTCCGCGCGGCGGTTCAAAAAGGCGGGTGATTTTTCAAGGCGCGCGCGATGGGCTGGCTGCAACGCGGCCAGCAGATTACGCAGACCCGACGGCTCTTTTTGCGCCGACAGCGCATCCAGCCAGGCGTAAAGCAGGCCGTCTTGCGGGAAGCGCGGGTAGAGCTTTTCGGCAAGCGCTGCGGCTTGCACAAACTCATCAGCGTCCAACCGCAACCGCACCGCGCGCTCGGCCTGGTAAGGCTTGGCCTTGCGGCCCGCCAGCACCTCGTCAAGCGCGGTCCTTGTCACTTGCCGCTCGCCAACTTCAAAGGCGATGTCGGCCAGCATGTCCCAATAGTCTTCATCAAACCCGCCTGTCGGACGCTGAGCTGCCTGCAATGCCTGCAACGCCAGCGCTAGCTTGCCGG
>JANNFW010000124.1:0-1713 GCA_031380235.1 Rhodoferax sp.
AGCCACCCGACACATCAGCATCGACTCGCCCGAGGTCCGCCGCGCAGGGCGCGAAGTGCTGTCGCTGGCGCTGATGGATGCACGCAACCACACCTTGCATTTGGCAAGTCAGCTCGAATCTGTACTGGGTGAGAACCTGGACGCGACCAACTTGGACGTGAGTCAGGTGCCGCACACCGTTTCGCCCCTCTGGACGCTGGGCCACGTTGGTTGGTTTCAGGAGTGGTGGGTGCTGCGCAATTTGCAGCGCCAGTGCGGCAGCAACTGTGACCCAACAGCGCTGCGCCTCGCATCCATGGACGCACTGGCCGACGTTTGGTACAACCCGGTCCTGAATGGACCAGCGGGCCTAGCGCATCAGCCCCGCAATCAGGGCCGAGAACAGGTGCCTGTGCCGGATTTGCCGGGAGTCAGACGTTACTTGCTGGAGACGCTGGAGGCCACGCTGGAGCTGCTGGAGAAATCACCTGAAGACGATGAAGCGCTCTACTTTTACCGCTTGGCGCTGTGCCATGAAGACATGCAAGGTGAGGCGCTGATTGAGTTGGCGCAGGCGTTGGGTATCTCTCTCAAATTACCCCTGCCCGGGGGCGCTTCGGCGCGCGAACCCGTGCGGGTGCCGGCCGCGCGCTGGAGCTTGGGGCTCGCTGAGACCGAAGGCTTCGCGTTCGACAACGAGCGCCCCGCGCAGATCGTCCCGGTGCCAGAATTCGAGATCGACGCGCAGCCCGTGACCTGGGCGCAGTTTGTCGAGTTTGTTGATGACGGCGGCTATGACCGCCCCGAGCTGTGGCATGCCGATGGCTGGAAATGGCTCGCCGAAAAAGCCGCGGATCCGAGCGAACATGGTGGCCGGCGCGGCCCGCGCTACGTCGATCAAATTGGCGTGGCCAGCGGCGCGGTGATGCAAACCCGCTTTGGCAAGCCAATGCGCATGTTGGGCAGCCAAAGCGCCACGCACGTGACATGGTGGGAGGCCGACGCTTGGGCGCGCTGGGCCGGGCGGCGCTTGCCAGCGGAGGTTGAATGGGAAGTTGCCGCGCACACTGCTGTGCGTCAGGGCTTTCGCTGGGGTGACGTGTGGGAATGGACGGGCACGACCTTCAGAGGCTACCCCGCGTTTGCACCGGGGCCTTGGTACGGTTATTCGCAACCGCATTTTGGGACGCACAAAGTGCTGCGCGGTGCATCCTTCGCGACGCGCGCGCGGATGAAGAATCCGAAGTTTCGTGGCTTTGCACTGCCGCAACGCGATGAGATGTTTTGCGGGTTCAGGTCGTGTGCGTTGTGAATGCAATTGGACAAGTTTTTTGATCAGACACTGATAAAATCATAAGCATGAACGCTCGTTTGAACCAGATTCTTGATGGCGCACTTGCTCTTGTTCCACAAGAGCGGTCTGCGGTAGTACTTGCCCTTCTCGATAGTTTGGAAGGGGACGATGAGTCTTCTGCCGCCGGAGCGTGGGCTGAAGAAATTCAGCGACGCAAAGAGGGGATTCAGCCAGGAACCATCAAGATGGTGCCCTGGGCAGAGGCACGTGCGCGGTTGGCCGCGCTTTGACGCGCTACCGTGTAGAGATTGCGGCCATTGCCGAGAGCGATATTCGGGATGCACTTCTTTGGTACCGGCAGAGAAATGTACTCATTGCCGATGACTTTCGCGCGCAGGTGTTCGCCGCCATCGCGCAGATTTCAAAGCTTCTTCTCCCCA
>JANNFW010000127.1:0-3039 GCA_031380235.1 Rhodoferax sp.
CGCGGGCGGAAATACAGCACCAAACGTCTGCGAAATCTGGTCGCCCAGCCATGCTGTGTTGATCAGCACATCGGTGAACCCACCTCGGGCCAAGGCCTCCAACGGCCATTGCATCAAGGGCTTGCCGCGCACTCTCAGCAATGGCTTCGGGGTCGCGTCGGTTAACGGGCGCATGCGCTCGCCGCGCCCTGCTGCGAGGATCATGGCTTGCGCGCTCATTGGGCTTGCCCCCGCTGTAGGATGTGCCGCTGCACCTGCGCCGGAGCAAACAGATCAATCAACTCTGCCATCAAGGTCTGCGCTTTGGCGGAATGATCTCCGCCAAAGTTGCATACGTACACATCCAGCGTCACCGCATTCTGCTCTGGCCAGGTGTGCACGCACAAGTGCGACTCGGCCAGCAGTACGGTGGCCGTCACGCCTGATGGCCCCGGCGCCGTGGCGGGGAACGCGTGAAAAAGTTGACCCACCGCTTGCAGGCCGACAGTCTGTACGAGCTGTACACATCGCACGCCCAGGCGCGTGGCATCGGTCAGCCAAAAAGCATCGCAGGCGCATTGGCGCAGATCGGCGGTGAGGTGGAGTCCTTGCATGGTCGGTACTTTAATTCACCGCTTGGCGCGCCGCTAAAATGCGCGCTAACCCTAAGTTCATCCCAAGTTATCCCCGACTTCACCCGCTCCCCTTCACCCCGGAACCCCAATGGCCAATACCCAAATGATGGCCAACGCAATTCGCGCGTTGGCCATGGACGCAGTTCAACAAGCCAACTCCGGCCACCCCGGCGCGCCGATGGGCATGGCCAACATGGCGGTCGCGCTGTGGGGCAGCCATTTAAAACACAACCCGACCAACCCGCAGTGGTTCGACCGTGATCGCTTTGTGCTTTCCAACGGCCATGCGTCGATGATGCTGTATGCGGTGCTGCATCTCACCGGCTACAAGCTGCCAATCGCCGAGCTTAAGAACTTCCGCCAACTCCACAGCAAGACCCCGGGCCACCCGGAGATCGACATCACCCCTGGTGTTGAAACCACCACCGGCCCGTTGGGGCAGGGCTTGACCAACGCCGTGGGCATGGCGCTGGCCGAGAAGCTGCTGGCTAAAGAGTTCAACCGTGAAAGCCACGCCGTTGTTGACCACAACACCTATGTGTTTTTGGGCGATGGCTGCCTGATGGAGGGCATCAGCCACGAGGCCTGCGCGCTGGCCGGGGCTTGGAAGCTCAACAAGCTGATCGCCCTGTACGACGACAACGGCATCAGCATCGACGGCCAAGTCGCACCCTGGTTCATTGACAACACCGCGCAGCGCTTCACCGCCTACGGCTGGAACGTCATTGGGCCGATTGACGGGCAAGATTCTTCCGCAGTGTCCAGAGCCATTGCGGATGCCAAAAGGAGTGCCGAGCGCCCCACGCTCATCCTTTGCAAAACGGCGATTGGCTTCGGCTCACCCAACCGTGCCAACACCGCCAAAGCCCACGGCGAGCCGCTGGGCGCTGAAGAAGTCAAGCTGACGCGCGAAGCGCTGGGCTGGCCGTATGCGCCGTTTGTGATCCCCAAGGACGTGTACGCCGATTGGGATGCCAAAGAGAGCGGCAAGGCGGCCGAGAAGCTTTGGAACGATAAGTTTGCAGGCTACAAGGCCGTGCATCCAGAGCTTGCGAAAGAGCTTACCCGCCGCATGAAAGGTGATCTGCCCAAAAAATTCGTGCAGACGGCGGTGGACATGGTGATTGCCGCGCACGAAAAAGCGGAAACAGTGGCATCGCGCAAAGCCTCGCAACTTGCGCTCGAAGCGTTGACTGCCGCCTTGCCGGAGATGCTGGGTGGCTCTGCGGATTTGACGGGTTCCAACCTGACCAACACCAAATCAACCCCCAGCTTGCGTTTCGATATGGCGGGCGACGTGGTGCAAACCACCAACGCCGATGGCTCCAAAACCGGAGGCCGCCACATTAACTACGGCGTGCGCGAATTCGGCATGGCCGCCATCATGAACGGCGTTGCGCTTCATGGCGGCTTCATCCCTTACGGCGGCACCTTCCTGACCTTCAGCGACTACAGCCGCAACGCGATTCGCATGGCCGCGCTGATGAAGCTGCGCGTGATTCATGTGTTCACGCACGACAGCATTGGCCTGGGTGAAGACGGCCCTACGCACCAGTCAATCGAGCACGCCGCCTCATTGCGCCTGATTCCCAATCTGGATGTCTGGCGCCCCGGTGACACGGCTGAAACCGCCGTGGCCTGGGCCGTGGCGTTGCAAAACAAATCCAAGCCCACCGCGTTGCTGCTCAGCCGCCAAAACATCAGCTACGCACCCAAAGGCACTTCGGACACAGCGGTGGCAGGAGCGACTGATGCCTATGGTTTGGATGCCATCAGCAAAGGCGCCTACGTGCTGGCGGAGCCGTCTGAGGTCGGCCTAAAAAAGAAAGCCCAGGCCGTCCTCATCGCGACCGGTTCCGAAGTGCAACTGGCCTTGAAAGCGCAAGAACTCTTGGCCACGCGAAAGATCGCCGTGCGCGTTGTCTCGATGCCCAGCAACACAACGTTTGACAAACAGACCGAAGCCTACAAACGCGCCGTGCTCCCAGCAGGCACGCCCCGCATCGCGGTGGAGATGGGCGTGAGCGACGGCTGGTGGAAATACGGCTGCGCAGCCGTGGTCGGCATCGACACCTACGGCGAATCCGCTCCCGCGCCCGTGCTGTTCAAACACTTTGGGTTCACGGCGGAGAATGTGGCGGATACGGTGCAGAAGGTGTTGGCCAAGTAAGTTTTCATTCAATCGATAGTTTTTCTGGAGTTTTCCAAATGGCAATCAAAGTAGGCATCAACGGCTTCGGCCGCATCGGGCGTAATGTGCTGCGCGCGGCTGTGCAGAGTTTTTCAGACATCGAGATTGTGGGTATCAACGACCTGCTGGAGCCAGACTATCTGGCGTACATGCTGCAATATGACTCGGTGCATGGGCGCTTCAAGGGCACAGTGAGTGTTGAGGGCAACACGCTGATCGTTAATGGCAAAAAGA
>JANNFW010000130.1:0-1676 GCA_031380235.1 Rhodoferax sp.
TCAAAACATCGAGCACAGCTACCCGCACTGCTGGCGGCACAAAACGCCGGTGATCTACCGCGCATCGGCCCAGTGGTTCATCCGCATGGACGAAGGCGTTGGAGTATTTACCACCGACAAAGCACCGATGACGCTGCGCCAGACCGCGCTGGCCGCGATTGAATCTACCCAGTTCTACCCCGAGAACGGCCGCGCCCGTTTGCGCGACATGATCGCGGGCCGACCGGACTGGTGCATTAGCCGCCAGCGCAACTGGGGCGTGAACATTCCGTTCTTTATGCACAAGGCGACGGGCGAGTTGCATCCGCGCACGCTGGAGATCATCGACCAAGCCGCTGCAATTGTGGAGAAGGGCGGCGTCGAGGCCTGGAGCAAATTGAGCGCGACCGATGTGTTGGGGTCAGAGGGAGCCGACTACGACAAAAGCACCGACATTCTGGAAGTTTGGTTTGACTCGGGCACCACGCACTTCACCGTACTCAAAGGCAGCCATGGCGACAAGGATGGGACAGGCCCAAATGGCCACTATCTGCACGCGCATAACACCGGCCCCGAGGCCGACTTGTACCTTGAAGGCCACGACCAGCACCGTGGCTGGTTCCACTCGTCGTTGTTGACCAGCGCCGCCATGAATGGCCGCGCGCCTTACCGTGGCTTGCTCACGCACGGCTTCACCGTGGACGGGCAAGGCCGCAAGATGAGCAAGAGTCTGGGCAACTACATGCCGCTGGCCGATTCCGCTCAAAAGTATGGTGGTGAGATTCTGCGCCTGTGGTGCGCTGCCACTGACTACTCGGGCGACTTGGGGATCGACGACAAAATCCTCGCCCGCGTGGTGGACACCTACCGGCGCATTCGCAACACGCTCAAATTCCTGATGGCCAACATCAGCGACTTTGATGCTGCCAAAGATCCGGTGCCGCTGGATCAGATGCTGGAGATCGACCGTTACGCCGTGAGTCGTGCGGCGCAGTTGCAAGCCGACATCCTGGCGCACTACGAGGTGTATGAGTTCCACCCGGTGGTGACCAAACTGCAGTTGTATTGCAGCGAAGACCTGGGCGGCTTTTACCTGGATGTGTTGAAAGACCGGCTCTACACCACCGCCGCCAAATCTTTGGCGCGGCGCAGTGCGCAGACCGCGCTGCACCAAATCACCCACGCCATGTTGCGCTGGATGGCCCCATTTTTGAGCTTTACGGCGGAAGAAGCGTGGAAGCTGATTGGCAGCACCCATAGCATCTACACAGAAACCTACGCCGCACTTGCCGCGCCCGACGAGGCATTGCTCGCCAAATGGAGCCGCATCCGCGAGATTCGCGATGCCGCCAACAAAGAGATCGAAAGCCTGCGCGCCGATGGGAAGGTGGGTTCGTCGTTGCAAGCCACACTGGTGCTGACTGTGAACCCGCAAGACCATGCACTACTGTCCAGCTTGGGCGATGATCTGAAATTCGTCTTCATCACATCCGCTATAGAGTTAGTAGCTGGTGATGCAATTTCTACGAGAGCTAGCACCTCAAAAGATCAAAAATGTGAGCGCTGTTGGCACTATGTACCCAATTTGGGTATTAATTCATTCCATCCCACCCTCTGTGGTCGCTGCATCAGCAACCTGCACGGCGCAGGCGAAGTCAGGACGTTTGCGTAATGGCCAAATTCAGTCAAACCTCCTC
>JANNFW010000296.1:0-4467 GCA_031380235.1 Rhodoferax sp.
GCGCGCATGATGGGTTTGCCGATTCATCAATTGGTGGTGGCCACCAATGAGAACGATGTGCTCGACGAGTTCTTCCGTACGGGCGTGTACCGCGTGCGCGCAAGTGCTGATACGCATGAGACGTCCAGCCCGTCGATGGACATCTCCAAGGCCTCCAACTTCGAGCGCTTTGTGTTCGACCTGCTGGGCCGCGATGGCGCAACAACAAAAGCGCTGTTTGACGAGGCACTGTCCACCCTGGGCAGATTCGATTTGAGCCAGAGCGCAGACTTTGCCAAAGCCGCCAGTCAGTTCGGCTTTGTCAGTGGCAAGAGCACGCATGCCGATCGATTAGCGACCATCCGCACTACGTTCAAGGAGTTCGACATGATCGTCGACACCCACACGGCAGACGGCCTGAAGGTCGCGCGTGAGCATCGCTCAGCAGGCGTGCCTATGATCGTTCTGGAAACCGCATTGCCGATCAAGTTTGCCGCAACTATTGTTGAAGCACTGGGTCGTGCGCCAGATCGACCTGCGCAGTTTGAGGGCATGGAGGCCTTGCCAAAGCGCGTTGTGTCGATGTCCAAAGACGTGGCGGCCATCAAGGCGTACATCTGCCATCACTGCGATTGATCGTTTTCACAAAAGTACAAGTAGAAATTACAAATCTTCATGAACGTTATTGGCATTTCAGGATTTTCGGGCTCCGGCAAAACGACTTTGGTCGAGCGCCTCATCCCGCTGCTGCGCGCGCGTGGGCAACGTGTGTCGGTGGTCAAGCACGCCCACCACAGCTTCAACATTGACCATGAAGGCAAAGACACCTGGCGCCACCGCGAGGCGGGCGCGTTTGAGGTGGTCGTCGCGAGCAACACGCGGTTGGCCCTCATGCGTGAGTTCGAGCAACCTGCCGCCCTGACCGTGCATCAAATGATCGCCGAGTTGTATGACGGTGTGGACTGGGTGATTGTGGAAGGCTTCAAGCAAAGCGATCTGCAAAAGATTGAGGTGTGGCGCGCGTCCGAGGGCCAAAGAGCGCGTTATGTGGATGACCCCTTTATCGTGGCGATTGCTACCGATTCGCCCGAGAAATTGCCCGAGGCCACGCAACGCCCCGTGCTGGATTTGAACCAACCGCAAGCGGTTGTTGATTGGATGCTTGCCAACGCCATCCGATTCCACTACCAGCCAGAAGTTTTCGTATGAGCGGCGCAAGCGCCATTCAACCTGCTGTGCGGGCACCACTTAAATCGCTGGACGACGCGCTGGCTGAGCTTTTGCAATCGGCAACACCGTTGAACCGATTTGAACAAGTCGCCACGTTCGATGCCGATGGCCGGGTTCTGGCGCAAGACGTGGTTTCTGAGCTGCAAGTACCGCCACACGACAACAGCTCGATGGATGGTTATGCGCTGCGGTGTGCCGATGTCGCACAGCCTGGTGCCGTGTTGGCCGTGTCGCAGCGAATTGCTGCTGGTTCCAGCGGCGACGCTTTGTTGGCTGGTACTGCCGCACGCATCTTCACCGGTGCGCCCATCCCTGTGGGGGCCGATGCAGTGGTGATGCAAGAGGACTGCGTTGCAGTCGGCTCGAAGCAAGAGTCAAGTCAAATTCAAGTCAACACCCTGCCCAAGCCCGGCCAATGGATTCGTCGCTCTGGTGAAGATGTTGCCAAAGGTGCGGTAGTGCTCTCAAAAGGAGATCGCCTGTCGCCCGCCTCACTAGGTCTGGCAGCTAGTGTGGGTTTGAGCCACTTGCGTGTAGCCCGTGCACCGCGCGTAGCGCTGTTCTCCACAGGAGACGAGTTGGTGATGCCCGGCGACGTCGCACCGGGCAATATGAAGCCGGGTGCCATCTACAACTCCAACCGTTTCTTTTTGCGCGCTTTACTGGTGCGCCTGGGTTGCACGGTGACCGACTTTGGCATCGTGCCAGATCGCTTGGATGCCACGCTGACCGCGTTGCAAACCGCCTCTGCCGAACATGATGTGATTCTCACAAGTGGTGGGGTATCAGTGGGTGAAGAAGACCATATTAAGCCCGCTGTGCAGGCCTTAGGCGAACTGAACCTGTGGCAAATCGCCATCAAGCCGGGCAAGCCGTTTGCTTACGGCAAGGTCGGCGCGGCGCACTTCATGGGCTTGCCGGGTAACCCGGTGTCAAGCTTCATCACGTTTTTGATCTTGGTCCGTCCATTCCTCTTGAAGCTGCAAGGTGCGCGCGATTTGATGGTGCCGTCAGTTGAATTACCCGCACACTTCGACTGGCTCAAAGCCGACAAGCGCCGCGAGTTTCTGCGTGTGCGGCGCAATTCAAAAGGCGGGCTTGACCTGTTCCCCAATCAAAGCTCAGGCGTGCTCACGTCCGCAGTGTGGGGCGATGGCGTGGTAGATAACCCGCCAGGCCGCACCGTCGCGCAAGGAGATAAAGTCCAGTTCATCGCTTTTTCAGATTTGCTGTCATGAAGATCACCGTTAAGTATTTTGCGTCGATTCGAGAGGCTATCGGCGTGGGCAGTGAGTCTGTAACGACATCGGCAGCGACCCTTGCTGCGCTGCGTGATGAACTGGTGGCACGTGGCGGGCCTTATGCGCATGCCCTGGCACGCGGCAAGACCCTTCGTATGGCGCTGAATCAAACCATGACTGATGAGGCCGCTGCGTTGTTGGACGGTGCCGAAGTCGCGTTCTTTCCGCCTGTTACGGGTGGGTAGTCTGAGTGCTCAGGCAGTGTCCCCAGCGCTCGTGAAGCTTTTTTACCACAATTGTAGTAATATTTGATCAAAAACTGGGTTTAACACCGGTTTTTAACGAAATTAGTAATTAAATTGACATCTAGCTCTCGTGTGGATTGCGTTATAAGCTATATATATTATAGCGCAATCATTCTGATGACGAGGCATACGAGATTCCGAAACTGGGATGTCAGTATTGACAATCAGCGAATCTGCGCTGGCAACATTGGCAGCCGCAGCTCGTTGTGAATCAAGCCCTGCGCGGCCAAGGCCGCTTTGATAGAG
The DNA here is from genome assembly GCA_031380235.1 of Rhodoferax sp. Lineage (GTDB taxonomy): Bacteria > Pseudomonadota > Gammaproteobacteria > Burkholderiales > Burkholderiaceae_C > JANYCG01. Next base: position 3,002 of record JANNFW010000296.1, read on the forward strand.
GCCGGGTTGGGTTCCGCGAACATGGCTTCGATGACTGCTGGTAGCGGCTCCCACACGCGGCGCGCCTGAGCCAGATCGCCATTGCGCAGATGGCGAATCACATCGACAAAGGCGGCGGTATGCACGTGTGCGCTAGCTGTAATGGCCCCCGCGCCGCCTTGGACGACGGTTGTGAATAGTTGCGTGTCGTCGCCTGCCAGCACCGCCAGCCGACCATCGGCGATCATTGCGCGGGTCTTGGCGGCATCGCCGCCGCAGTCTTTGATGGCCTTGATATTGGGGTGTGCTGCGAGGCGCATCAGGGTGGCCAGCTCAACCACCACGCCGGTGCGGTAGGGGATGTCGTAGACGATCAGCGGGACTTTTGCAGTGTCTGCAATCGTGGTGAACCACGCCTCCAAGCCCGCTTGAGATGGCCGGATGTAGTGCGGCGCGGGCACCAGCAGCCCTGCGAGGGGGTAGGTGCTCAGCAGCTTGACCCAGGCCAACATCTTGGGCAGGTTGTAGCCGGAGGTGCCCATCACTACCGGCAGATCGCCACACGCCTGTAAGACGGTTTGCAGCACGGCAAGTTGCTCGTCATCCTCCAGCGCTGCGGCTTCGCCCGTCGAGCCGCAAACGACAAAACCGGACACACCCAACTTGGCGTAGCGCTTGACCAAAGCTGTCAGTGCGAGGTGATCCACAGCGTCTTCGCGAAACGGTGTGATCAAGGGAAGCCAGAGGCCAGAAAAAGTGATGGGGGGAGCGGTGTGAGAAATAGAAGCGCGCATTCATCATTCCTTAAAGAGAAATGACCGATGGAAAACCGTTCCATCACATGCGCGTTGAGACCTCTGGGAGTGCCGACGATTCGGCGGTTTGAGGGGTTCCATCGCTCATCTGAGGACGGAACCCAAGCTCCGGTCAGATGAGCTTTGGTTTTTTGGATTTATCGGCCTGAACGCACATGCAGCCCGCGCCGTGCGGCGTGGGGCAAGCAGGTGAGTTCATGGTCGGTATCATTGTTCCATTTTACCATGTCAGCAGGTCACCTTGCCGACACACCAGCACGCTCAGCATCGCGCAGCAATTGCGCCAAGTGAACGGATTTGATACCCAAGGCCTGGTGAATTTGCTCGCGGCAACTGAAACCATTGGTCAGCACCACGCTGCCGACCGGCATGCGGCGCAGCGCTGGAAACAGCACCAGCTCACCAATGTCGCGTGACATTTGCGCATGGTCTGGGTGAAAGCCGAAGGAACCCGCCATGCCACAACAACCACTGTCCAGCAGCGTGTAGCTGGCCTTCATGGCGTCCAACAGCGTGGCTTCTGCCTGATGCCCAAACAAGCTGCGCTGGTGGCAGTGGGTATGCACCACCACGTTGACGGGGAACGGCGGTGGCGTGTAGTTTTTGGCTACTAAAAACTCACCGAGCAAAAACGCGGCGTTGCGCAGTTGGGTGGCCCTGGGATCGTCGGGG
>JANNFW010000175.1:0-2593 GCA_031380235.1 Rhodoferax sp.
CGCGACAGCGTTCACGAACGCTATCGTTTCAAAATAATTGGCAAAGTGAAACGTCTTCTCAATACCCAGGTTTGCGCCATCGCCTGCCAACTTCCAACCGTCCAGTTTCGACAAGTGGCTGACGATTTCCGTCGCCGAGCATGCACGGCGCTTTTGTGTTGACCAGTCTTTTTTGGGGAGCTGGGACATCAAGCCGCCATGCGCGCCAGCCGCTCAGACGCGCTGGGGTGCGAGTAGTAGAACTTGACGAACAGCGGGTCGGGTGTCAGCGTCGTTGCATTGTCTTCATACAGTTTCAGGAGCGCGGTGGACAAATCAGCCCCGCTAGTTTGCGCCACCGCGTAGGCATCCGCCTCAAACTCATGTTTGCGCGAGAGCTGTGCGAACAGCGGCGAGATGAAGAAGCTGAACACGGGTACTGCCAGCATGAACAGCATCAGTGCCAAGGCATCGTTGGGCGCGTTTAAGTTTGGCGTCACGCCAAGGCCGGTGTAAAACCAGGCTTGCGTCGCCAACCAACCCAACAGTGCAAAGCCAGCCAGGCTCATCGCAAACATTGACACGATGCGTTTGATGATGTGCTTGTGCTTGAAGTGCCCTAGCTCGTGCGCGAGCACCGCATCCACCTCGCCCGCCGACAGTTTGGCCAGGAGCGTATCGTAAAACACCACCCGTTTGGCCGCGCCAAAACCGGTGAAATAAGCGTTGGCATGTGCACTTCGCTTACTGCCGTCCATCACAAACAAGCCTTTGGCCGCAAAGCCACAGCGCTGCATCAGCGCGGTGACGCGGGCTTTCAGGGTTTCATCTTCCAGCGGTTGGAACTTGTTGAATAGCGGCGCAATGAAGGTCGGATAAATCAACAGCAGCAGCAGGTTGAAACCCATCCACAAGCCCCACGCCCAGAGCCACCATAGGCTGCCTGCGGCTCCCATCACCCACAGGATCACCGCGACGATGGGCAAGCCGATCAGCACGCCGACGATGGTCGATTTGATGAGGTCAATCAGCCACAGCTTAAAGGTCATTTTGTTGAAGCCAAAACGCTCTTCGAGGACGAAAGTTTGGTAGAGCGTCAGCGGCAAGTCAATCAGACTGCTGATGAGCATGAATGCGCCGAGCAATGCCAACTGCTGCCACATGCCGCCGCTGATTGCCGCCATGAGCAACTGGTTCAGCCACGACAGCCCGCCCAAAAGCGTCCAGCCCAGCAGCACCGCCATACCAAGCGCCAGCTCAATCAAGCCGACGCGAGACTTGGCGATGGTGTAGTCGGCAGCCTTTTGGTGCGCAGTCAGCGAGATGCGGCTGGAAAATGCGGCAGGCACAGCGCTGCGGTGCTGCGCCACGTGGCGGATTTGGCGCGTCGCCAGCCAGAACTTGACAGCCAAGCCAAGCACCAGCGCGATGGCGAATGCGAGTGTCAGCGTGAAAGAGGGCGATGAAAGCATCAATGCAGCGGAGAGTTTGACAGCCTTTAAGTTTAGGCCATCGGCGACAATTCAAGGCATGCCCTACAAGAACACCCACATTGCGCAACCTGAGTCTGCCCCAGGCCTGAAAAAGTCGGACACCAACCTCGTGTGGCTCGATTGCGAGATGACCGGGCTGGACCCTGACGTCGAGCGCATCATCGAGATCGCCGTCATCGTGACCGGGCCAGACCTTACTCCGCGCATTGAAGGCCCGGTGCTGGTGATCCATCAAAGCGATGATCAATTGGCGCTGATGGACAAGTGGAATAAAACCACCCACAGCAAGAGCGGGTTGATCGACAAAGTAAAAGCCTCCACCATCACCGAAGAGCAGGCGCAGGCGGAGGTGATCGCGTTTTTAAGTCATTACGTGGGCAAAGGCAAGGCGCCGTTGTGTGGCAACAGCATTGGTCAGGATCGGCGGTTTTTGGTGAAATACATGCCACAGTTGGATGCTTTTTTTCATTACCGCAACATCGATGTCAGTACCCTCAAAGAGCTGGCCAAGCGCTGGCGGCCTGAAGTCTACAAGTCGTTCAAGAAGAAGCAGTGGCACACCGCGCTGTCGGATGTACACGAGTCTATTGACGAGCTGACGCATTACCGGGCGAATTTTTTGCAGGCTGGGGCCTTAGAGGCTGTTACGGGAAAAAATTAACCTGAGAGTTCATTTTATTCAAGAAATGTCAAATCTTGATAAATTACGAACTTTTTAGCACTCTAGCTCTCGCATAATATAGACATAGTGCTATATTTATAATATCAAACGGAAGTTATGTGACGGACTTTTCCGAATACGACCCAATCGACGTCCTGGCTTTGTGCGGCGTGGCGGGGGCCTTCTTCCTGTTTTGGCTGTTGGGACAAATTGACAATGGCAAACACCCCAGGCGTTTTGCAAAACTGGCGAGCGACTTGGGTGCCCAGGTCACGCGGGTCGATGAGTTTGAGGATCGTTTTGAGTTCGCGGTGGACACGCGCTCATTGACGGTGGCACGAAAGTTGGTCAGCCGCAGCGGCACCCACTCGTCGTCAAGTTGGTACCTGATTGCCACCACCCCGCTGGGCAAGCGATGGGAATCTCATTTCTTGAAGGTGCAGCCACTCGGGCGCATGGG
>JANNFW010000219.1:0-7461 GCA_031380235.1 Rhodoferax sp.
GACTGCTCTTTGTTGAAGTTGACATTGCCCACTTCATACGCGTTGGTGGCGATGTGCGGGCCGTCGGCAAACAGCTCGTAGTCCTTGGGTGCGCGTTCGCTGTACGACAGGTTACCCGTCAACTGCCACTGCGGTGCGATATTCCACAGTGCACCCAGCGCATAGCTTGTTGGGTTGAAACTGCGGCTGGCTGGGGTGAACCGCTCCACCTGCGGGTTGCCTTGCGACTCGACCTTGACCGATTCAACCCGAGCGCCAAAACTCAACTTGCCCCAACTGGTTGACAGCTCCTCGTGTGCAAACAACGCCTGCTGACGCGTGCTGCTATAAGGTGCAAAGGCCTCGGCACCATCGGCCGAAAATTGCGATTCATCCAACTGCACGCCTACGACACCGTCCAGCGAGCCAAGCTTCGCGTGACGCGCCTGCAGGCGAAGGTCGCTGCCGTTGTTCTTGAACACAGTGCCGGTTTCACTGCCCTCAAACTCGGTGTGCTGGTACTCGGTGCGGCTGGCTTGCGCTTTGATGCTCTGCAAAAAACCACCTAAGCCCCGCACCTCACCTTCAATCGCGTAGCGGCGCGACTGCATGTCGATGGTGACCGCGTCCTCGGCCACCGTGCCGTAGTTCGAACGGAAGTCACTGACGGAAAGCCCCAGATAGCCTTGGTTGAAAAACACCGAGCCGCCCAACGCACCGCCTGAAGCGGTTGCGGCTGAATTACAAATCTTGCGTTGCACAGCGGGTGATGTCGCCTTGATACAGGCCAGGTCAATCGGCACGTTCACATCGTCTGTACGGCGGCCAAACACATCGGCATGCAGGGCATAACGATCTGTTCCGGATTCCAGCAGCAGGCCTGCGCGCTTCTCGGCGTTGCCGGAGGCGATGCCAAAATCCAGCTTGCCCGTCACGCCACCTTTGGCATCAAACAGCGCTTCACGCGGGATGCGGTTGTCGATCACGTTGACCACCCCGCCCACCGCATTGCCGCCATACAGCAGGGCACCGGGGCCACGCAGCACCTCGATGCGCTCCATGCTGATGGGGTCGCTGGGGACAGCATGGTCAAAGCTCAAGCCCGATGCATCCAGGCTGGCCCCACTGTTTTGCAAAATACGAATGCGATCGCCATCCAGCCCGCGAATCACCGGGCGGCTGGCGTTGGGGCCAAAATAGGTGCTGCTGACGCCCGGCGTGCCATCCAGCGTTTCGCCCAAGGTTGATTGCGAGCGCAGCAGCAAACCCTGGCCTGAGTACTGAACCGTCGGATTGATGGAATCCGTCGCACCCAGCGGATTGCCCGTGACGGTGACTTCTTTGAGCGTGACGGTGGCGGGCCGGGGCGCAACAGGTGCAACCTGCTGCGCCTGCGCACCGACCGAAATGAGCATAAGAACGGCGCTGCCCACTGCATGACGCGTGATTAAATTTTTCATGAAAACCTCGAAGAGAATGAGAAATGGGCAGCGGCCTGTGGACTTTCCCATCCACGGGCAGCGCCAGAATCAACAAAAACTCAACGAGGAGATGGGGGGCCGCGCGCCTGAAACTGCGCGTGCCAGCGGGCACATGCCAAGCCCTGAAGAAGCGTACACAGAGCGCTGGTCAACGCCAGCGACAAACCCACCGCCAGCAAGGCGCTGGCGGAATCGAAATGGCTTAACTGGTCAAAGGTCTGACAGTCCGCATCAGACGCATGTCCCGAGAACAGTTTGCCCAGAAAATTACCGTCATGCCCCGCCCCGTGATGGTGAGCACTCGCGTTTAAGTGCGCGTGCGCTGCGTGCGAGTGTGCTTGGGCTGTCGGCCCTGCCGCACGGTGCAGCATGCCCAGGCTTTGCGCCAACAACATCGCCAACGCCATCGCCACGGTCAACACCAGCACCCATGACGGGCGCAGCAGGCGTAGTGAGTGCGTCGACCTGATCAACATCTAGTTCCGCATCTACTTTAACAATTACTTGACGCTCACAGCATCCGTAATCCGGTAGTACAGCCCATACGGATCATCATTGAGCACGGCAAACTTGCCTTCCACGACCACGATATCCAACGAGTATTTGACAGGCGTTTTGGTCTTGACTTCCACCATGCTCTCCGGCCCGCCCGGCACGCAGAAGCCGCAGCTCATCGGCACCGAGGTCAGCAAGAAGTGCTTCTGCTTTTCGCCCGGCTCCAGCGGCATCATGAAGCCCTGAATGCGTTGCGTCTTCTGGTTCAATGCGACGACGCTGGCCGGGAAGTTGGGCAGCAGCCGGTTTTTCTCGCTCTTGGTTTTGACATCCGTGAGCACCGACCAGGGCAGCACGTCGTTGCGGTCCTTGATCTGGGGGAACGGGCTGTTGGCACCGTGCGTACCCGCGCCCGTGCCGGCTGGCACACCTGAGCTTGCCCCCGCAGGCATGGGTGAACTGAGTTGAGCCATTGTGCTGGTTGCCAGCAGCGCGGAGGCGATGACAAACGCCGATGCAAGAACCCGTGATTTCATAATGATCTCTTTCAATGTCAGTGATCGTGCTTCATGCCGCAATACTTGCCGATGGCCAGGCCCTTGCAAGCGGCCTGCAACTCCTTCTGGCAGACATCCTCCTTCTTGCCGGACTCCAGACATTTGGCCGCTGCCTCATGTGCGGCGGCCATCGCACGGTGGCGAAGGATGTCGGCTTTGGTTTCTTTGTCGCTGTGCTGTGCGAAAGCAGCTTGACTCAGAAGCAACAAACCCGCCGCGCAAATAGCCGAACAGAAAGTTGCGAGTGGTTTCATGGTCAAAAAACTCCAGAAAGATGAAGCATGTTCAACCCGGAATCTTACTACTGCTACACGCGCGCCGCGCAACGGGCCGACCAATTCCCCACTAGCGTGAATTCAAGAGCGTGGTGACATCCATTCGATACGCATTCAACGCAGGCAGTAGCGCCGCCACCGTCGCCACCGCAATGCCCATCGACAGCACCCACCACTCTTGCGGCAGCCAAACCCAGCCCGTCAGCACCAACGAGCGCTCGGCCTGCAGCCAGTAGCCAACCAGCGCCGTCAACAGATGCCCCAACGCCAAACCCAACGCCACGGCCAAGAGCGCCAGCAAGAGCGCCTCGCACAGCACCAGCCCCGCCACTTTTTGCGGCGACGCACCGAGCATGCGCAGCATCGCCAGATCAGCCCGGCGCTCGCGGACTGCATTCCAAAGGGCGATGAACACGCTCAAGCCCGCCGTAAGCAGCAGCACCGCTGCAAAGCCGCGCAGAACATCGGTGCCAACACCCACCATGCGCAGCAGTCGGGTGATTTCAATCGCGGGTGCAGCCGCCTGCAAGTCAGTGGTGGTGTTGATGAAACGCGGCATGCTCACCGCCGCCAGCGGGCTTTTGTAGGTGATCAACGCCATCGTCACTTCGCGCTCGGCTTCCAGCACGGCGCGGTCGCTGGGCTCGGCCACGGTGGCATCTTCATGCACTTTCCAGACGGATTCGGTTGCCGTCAATATCAGCCGGTCCAGTACGCAGCCGCATTGCGCGAGGATGCCGCTGACCTGGTACGGGTTCTCGCCGTGTGCGTGGCCGGTACCGCCCAGACCGTGTGATCCGGCAAATTTATTGCCCACCGCCAATCCCGTTTGTTGGGCTACCTCCTGACCGATGACGGCTTGCATCGGTTGCGTCCACATCGCGCCTTGCGCGAGCGCGACTCCGTAGTGCTGCGCGTAGGCTGGCGTGGTGCCCACTAAGCGAAAGCCTTTGAACGTATCACCCAAACTCAAGGGAATCAGCTTAGCCACTTGCGGGTGGGCTTGCAGCTTTTGCACTTCCGCCAGCGGGATATTGCCGCTGGGCACATCAATGTGAAAAACGCCCGCCAGAATCAGTTGGATCGGGCTGCCCTTGGCTCCCACTACGAGGTCAATGCCCGCCAAGTCACGCTCAAAATTGCGGTCGATCTGCTGTGATGTCAGCAGCACAAAGGTGATGGCGGCCAGGCCGAGTGCGAGCAGCAGCAGGTTCAGCGCGGCGGCCAGCGGGCGCGACCACAAATAGCGCCAGGCAATCGAGACGATCTTCATGCGTTGATCTTCATGCGGCCTCGTGAAGACGCGCTGATGCCATTGCGGGCAGTCGCACTTCCATCGCACCCCGCAGCGCCTGCGCCACCCGCGCGTCGTGCGTGGCGATCACCAGCGTGGCCTTGCAGCTTTGCGCGGTGGCTCGCAGCAGGGTCAATGCCGCGTGGGCAGCTTCATCATCAAGACTAGCGGTGGGCTCGTCGGCCAGGATGATTTTGGGGGCCAGCAGCACGGCTCGGGCCAATGCCACACGCTGCGCCTGCCCGCCCGAAAGTTGTGACGGTTTGCGCTGCGCCAGCTCGCTCAAGCCCAGCGTCGCCAGCACTTGCGCGATTGAGCGCGCGTCATCGGCCACACCCGCCGCACTACCCGCCGCCCATTGCGCCATCGCGAGGTTGCCCTGCACCGTCAACGCCTCGCTCAGGTGGAGCTTTTGCGGCAGGAAGCCAATCGTCTTCGCCCGCCAGGCATCCAGCGCGATGTTTTTGAGATCGCCCAAATCTTGCCCTGCCACCTCGATGCGTCCGCTGCCTGCGCGCAGCAAACCTGCAGCCAATGCCAGCCAAGTCGACTTACCCGAGCCCGATGCGCCGCGCAGCAGCAACGTGCCACCCTGCGGGACGGCCATGTCTGCAAAGGCGATGTCTGGCCCGTTTCCGTAACGGTAGGAGAGTTGCGATGTTTGGATCATTTACTATGTAAATAGTAGCAATAAATCCATATTATCCGAGAGCTAGAAGGCTATTTGATTAACAACTAAGGTCAAAATTGCTTTTTTGAGTACGAAATTAACCTCTAGGTTAACTTTCAAGATTTTGCGAATCTGCTGAAGGTTTTGCGAAACTTCGCCACCTTGGGCCCCGCCACGGCCATGCAGTAGCCCTGGTTCGGGTTCTTCTCAAAGAAGTCCTGATGGTAGTCTTCAGCGGCCCAGTAGTTTTCAAGCGGCAGCACTTCGGTGACGATTTTTTTGCTGAAGAAGCCACCACTGGCCATCTCTTTGATGATGTCCTGCGCCACTTGTTTCTGATCGTCCGTGGTGTAGTAAACGCCACTGCGGTATTGCGTGCCCACATCGTTGCCCTGCTGGTTCAGCGTGGTGGCATCGTGCACGACGAAGAAGATTTCCAGAATCTCGCGGGTGCTGATCTGCGCCGGGTCATACGTCAGCTTGACCACCTCGTTGCAACCGGTGCGGCCACTACAGACCTGCTCGTAAGTCGGTTGCGCGACCTGGCCATTGCTGTAGCCACTTTCAACATCTTCAATGCCCCGCACCTGTACGTACACGGCCTCTGTGCACCAGAAACAGCCACCGCCAAGGACGATGGTTTGCAGAGTTTCAGTCATCAAAATATTCCTTTAGTGAATGTCGCGAATCATGCGGTTCATCTTACCTGCGGCCTCAAAAGTCTCTTTGGCGATAACCCAAGGGTATGTCCGGGTATAAGCCACGCCAAGCGGTGGCTACCATGATTTTCTTTCATAACCAATGTCGCTGCCTGCGAGGGCCCTGATCGACACTGCACCTGGATTCGCCCTTTGAAACTATGACTCCGACAGTGACTGACCGCCCTCTCCACCAGGCTGCCCAAGCCCTGCTCAGCGTGCGCGATGTCACGGTCAAGTTTGGTGGTATCACGGCGCTGGATGCGGTCGGTTTTGACGTGGCGCAAGGCAGCATTTGCGGGCTGATTGGCCCCAACGGCGCGGGTAAAACCACGCTCTTCAACTGCATGAGCCGCCTGTACAGCTACAGCAGTGGCGACATCCTTTTTGAAGGCAAATCCATCACCGCAACGCCCACGCACGACGTGGCGGGCTTGGGGATGGGACGCACGTTTCAAAACCTGGCGATGTTCGCGTCCATGCCGGTGCGCGAGAACGTGATGGTGGGTGCGCACTCGCGCTCGAAATGCGGTTTTATGTCCAACGCGCTGCGCCTGCCTCGCGTACGCGCAGAGGAGCGGCGCCTGCAAGACCGCGCCACCGAGATCATGGACTATTTGGACTTGTGCCAGTACAGCCATCGGCCCGTGGGCGGCCTGCCGTTTGGCATCCAGAAGCGGGTTGAGTTTGCGCGCGCGCTCGCGGCCGACCCCAAGCTTTTGATGCTCGATGAGCCCGCTGCCGGGTTGAACCACGAAGAGCTGGGCGAGCTTGCGCGCCTGATCCGCGATGTGCGCGACCGCCTGAATATCACGGTGCTGCTGGTGGAGCACCACATGAGCCTGGTGATGGGTGTGTCTGACCACATCGTGGCGCTGAACTTTGGCCGCAAAATCGCCGAGGGCAACCCCGCGCACATTCAGAGCCATCCGGACGTGATTGAAGCCTACTTGGGAACGCCTGCGCATGACAAAGCTGCTTGAAGTCAGCGGGCTCAACGCCGCGTATGGTGCGACCAAGGTCTTGCACGATATCAATTTTTCGCTTGAAGCGGGCCATATCACGGCCATTTTGGGTGCCAACGGCGCCGGCAAAACCACCACGCTGCGCGCACTTTGCCAAACCGTGCAGACCAGTGGCAGCATCGTGTTTGATGGCCAGCAATTGGTGGGCAAAGCCACCGATGGCGTGGTGCGCATGGGCGTGGCGCATGTGCCGGATGGGCGGGGTACGTTCACGGCGCTGTCCACCGAAGAGAATCTGCGCCTGGGTGCGTATGTGCGACGCGACAAAGCCGAGCTGGCGCTGGATCTGGAGAAAGCCTTCACCCGCTTTCCAATCCTGAAGCAGCGCCGCCATCAGCAGGCGGGCACCTTGTCTGGCGGCGAGCAGCAAATGCTGGCGATCAGCCGCGCGCTGATGCTGCGTCCCAAACTGCTGTTGCTGGATGAGCCTTCGTTTGGCCTGGCCCCCTTGATCGTGGCCGAGATTTTCCGCATCATGCGCACCATCAACAAAGAAGACAAAGTGAGCATGCTGCTGGTGGAGCAAAACGCCAGCCTGGCGCTTGATTTGGCGGACCACGCCTACTTGCTGGAGACCGGCCGCGTGGCGCTGTCGGGCCCGAGCGCAACGATTAAAAACGATGAGTCGGTGCGCAAAGCTTATCTAGGCTACTAAAAACGATACGAATCATGGAAGCCTTCCTGCATCAAATCTTCTCCGGCCTGGTTACATGACCCCCACGCTACCGCACTTCGTGTCGTCGCTGCCCCCCGAGGGGGCTAATTTTTCTAGGGGCGGCCCGTCGAAAAATTGCGCCCTCACACCGAGCTAAAGCTATGGAAGCCTTCCTCCACCAAATCTTCTCGGGCCTGGCGAATGGCTGTATTTATGGCTCGGTGGCACTGGCGTTGGTCATGATTTATCAGTCCACGCACCACATCAACTTCGCGCAGGGCGAGATGGCCACCTTCAGCACCTTTATCGCCTGGGCGATGATTCAAGCGGGC
>JANNFW010000240.1:0-5970 GCA_031380235.1 Rhodoferax sp.
GTGGGTTGACTCAGGTGGTCGAAATTGAAGGCTGCGGCCATGCACCTGCGCTGAATGTTGCGGATCAGATGGAGCGGGTGGGGACGTTTATTGGAAGCCACAACGGGCTCAGCTGAGGCGCTGCGTGCTGAAGGCGCTTAAAAAAAGTAATGCGTATTGGCGGAAGCTGTGAGATTCGAACTCACGGAGGGGATAAACCCTCGCCGGTTTTCAAGACCGGTGCCTTAAACCGCTCGGCCAAGCTTCCATAACCGTATTTTAACCGGTTCGGCCCGTTAAGGGCTTACGCCGTGTTAGCGACAGCCTCTACGCTTAGTGCGCATATCTTTCTGCGCAGCAACCGCCTGAATGCACCAGGGTCAGCTTGGCGCTCAGCGTCGCGCGGGCTGGCATCCCGCACCAGCGGATGGGCTCGACGATCTGCGTTGGGGCTGAATCCTGCTGTGTAAATTCGGGCGGCACCCTGCTCGACCGCCAACTCACGACCCAAGCGACTCTCAACCTCGGCCTCTAAGTGCTGTGCGATGCAGACGACGTGTGCGAGACCACGCAAGTTCTCCGCAAGCCCTTGGGGATCGACACCGTAGTAGTGCGTTTGAGGTCGATTCACCAAGGCGATGACAGGCAATTTGCGTTCATTAGAGAGCAGATGCTGACACAGCGCATCCAGTTGCCATCGGTCAACCACCTCACGGGGTGTACCCTGCACGGCAAGTCCTGCATCCTGCAAGTCCAGCGCCTCAACCCAATCGCTCAGCAGGCGCGGCGGTGCCACGACCAGCGGCGATTCGGGGATGTCCGTGCACGCAGTTTGCAGGCGCAGCTCGTCGGTGGTGCCGGTGTCGATCACTTGTACGCGCGTCATCCAGGTGCGCGAGCTGGAGCGCTGGGTGTGCGCGACTGACAATGACCAGGTCGATGCACCGTCTGGCCCGTCGCCCGTGGTGCGAACCAGCAACTCCTGGCCGGGCAAAGCGCGCTCGAAACTGGCCAGCGCCATCTGGGTCTGCGTAGGCAAAAGCCGAGGCCACTTAGCCCCGACCCACGTCCAGACCAACTCGCGCGCTTTTGACCGATTGGCTGGCGAGTGGGCTGTGCTGCAAAGATTAGAGCGGACGACGATTTTCATGTGGGCTGGACGAAGCTTGGTTCCCCACACATGTTGCAAGTTTCAGGCCACTGGCGGCACCAGGAAGGGGCATCGATCCGTTATGCAGTCAACATCCCCCGTTGCTCAATAAAGGCCACCACGTCATTCAATCCAGTGAGCGTTTTCAGATTGGTCATTACAAACGGCTTGAGTCCTTTGGCGGTAGTTCGCATACGCCGCGTATCGGCTTCCATCACGCTCAAATCAGCACCCACGTGGGGAGCCAGGTCGGTTTTATTGATGACGAACAGATCGCTTTTGGTGATACCGGGGCCGCCCTTGCGCGGGATTTTTTCGCCCGCCGCTACGTCAATCACGTAGATCGTCAAATCGCTGAGTTCAGGACTGAAGGTGGCCGCCAAGTTGTCGCCACCGCTCTCGATAAACACGATGTCGGCGTTGGGAAAGTCCACCAGCATGCGGTCAATGGCTTCAAGATTGATTGACGCATCTTCGCGGATGGCCGTGTGCGGGCAGCCGCCGGTTTCCACACCCATGATGCGCTCAGCATCCAGCGCGCCGCTCACGGTTAGGATGCGCTGGTCTTCCTTGGTGTAGATGTCGTTGGTAATGGCCACAAGGTCATATTGGCTGCGCATCGCTTTGCACAGCATCTCCAGCAAAGTGGTTTTGCCAGAGCCGACGGGGCCACCGATGCCGACGCGCAAAGGCGGCAAGTTTTTGGTGCGGTTTTTGATGTGGTGCAGGGTGGACATGGTGGGCTTCAGGATCTGAATAGTCGGGAATATTGCACTTCATGCTGGGCACTCAGAATGGCCAGCATCGGCGAGAAGGCTTGCCGATCATCGTCACAGAGCGCGAGGGCGAAGTCAACAGCCACTGGAATCTCTTCGGTCAGTGCCGACAAAATGCGCTGACCAGCGCTTTGACCCAGCGGTACGGATTTGATCGCCGCCTGCACCATGTTCTCGGCCCAGCCAAAAGCATAGGTTAGCAGGCAGTCACGCACGGGAGCCTGCGTGGCGGACGCAGCCAGCGCGAACGCGAGCGGGTAGGTCGGTCGTATCCGCGCGCAGGCATCGATCTGGGCGATGGTTGCCGTGGTGTGGTTGCGCAGCCACTCCAGCAGGGAGCGACCCATTTGCTCAGTTTGCGCTCTGAACTCGCTGCTCTCGCGGGTTTGAAGAAGCCAGTTGCTGAGGCTCTGTAGTTGTTCATGCTCGTTGCTCCGCCAGGCTTGAACCGCTTTGGCAACGACTGCGAGGTCACCTCGCGCCAAGGTCAAATGAAGTTGATCAACCAACCAAACCGACGCGGTGGACTCCGTGGCCGGATCGGCAGAATTGACGAACGCCTCAAGCCCCTCAGAATACGAAAACCCCCCAATGGGCAGGGCAGGCGATGCCAGCCACATCAGCTGCATCAGGCTGGAATCAAGCACGGCGCGGTGTGGCTCAGTGATGGTGGGAATGGTCGTGCGCCGCATGCGTATGCCCGCCACTGGCATAGGCGCCATTCTCCGGCTCAAAAGCCTCGTCCACCGCGTTCACAATCAAATGCATGGCGCGCAGCAAGTCGGCCAGCACGTGATCGGGTTCGATCTTCAAATGATCGGGCTTGAGCTCAATCGGCACATGGCGGTTGCCCAAGTGGTAGGCGGCGCGAATCAGGTCATACGGCGAGCCGTGCTGCGCGCAATGCGTGATGCGCAATACCGATTGCGGCGCGGCGATGACCTTGATTAAAGAGCCATCTTCAGCCACAAGCACATCACCTCCACGTACCACCGTACCGCGTGGCAGAAAAACACCGAGTTGACGACCCGACGAGTCGGTTGCATCAAAGCGGCTTTTCTGGCGCACGTCCCAGTCCAGCTCAACCGTCGCGGCGCGCTTCAGCAGAACTGGCGCGAGGCCTTTGCCTTGCGGCATGAGCTTGGAAGCTTGGAGCATTGTCAGACCTGAAGGCCCGCATAGAGTTGATCCACTGTTAACTTCAAAGGCAAACAAACCAGGTTGAAACTGTCGCCGACAGACAGGTGCGTTTGATGCCACTGCCCCATGTCAGGGCGCTGGTAAAGATCTACTGCAACCTGATCCTGCGAGACGATAAGGTACTCGCGCAAGGTGGGTATCTTGAGATAGGCAGCCAGCTTCTCCCGACGGTCAGTGCCTTCGGTTGAGGGCGAAGACACCTCAGCCAACAAGCAGGGCAGCGACTTGAACATGGGATCAGTATCTTGCGGATTGCAGACCAGCATGACATCGGGGTAGTAGTAGATGTTGCCGCCTTCCAGGCGCAGGCGCATGTCAGACATGAACGGGCGGCAGGCCGTCCCTAAGCTGGCGGCGTTGCATGCGCTGGCGAGATTGAGTGATATCCGGTTATGCCGCTCGCTCGCGCCCGCCATGGCGTAGATGCCGCTGTTAACAAACTCGTGTTTGTCCTGGGCCTTTTCTTCCAAAGCCAAATAGTCCAATTCAGTCAGCGGTCGGATCAGTGCAAATGCCATTTGGCAAAGGATAGCGTAATTGTCATGTCGGTTGTCAGGTCTAGCATCAAAACAGAAAGTAGCGCTGCGCCATCGGCAAGCTTACCGCCGGCTCACACGTTAGTAGCTGTCCATCAGCGCGAACGGAATAGGTTTGGGCATCAATTTCCATCTTGGGCAAGTAGCTGTTGTGCACCATGTGCTGTTTGCGGATACCTCGGATGTTCTTAACCGCGCTCAAAGTTTTGGTCAGACCAAAGCGCTCCTTGATGCCTGCGTTCAGCCCCGCTTGCGATACAAAAGTGAGGGAACCGCGAGACAGCGCGCCGCCAAAAGCGCCAAACATCGGGCGGTAATGCACCGGCTGCGGCGTGGGGATGGACGCATTCGGGTCGCCCATCGCGGCCATCGCGATGAAGCCACCCTTCAAAATCAGCGCAGGCTTCACGCCAAAGAAGGCGGGCTTCCACACCACCAGATCAGCCCATTTGCCGACTTCGATGCTGCCCACCTCGTGACTGATGCCGTGGGCGATGGCTGGGTTGATGGTGTATTTGGCGATGTAGCGTTTGACACGGTTGTTGTCGTTGCGTTCGGTGTCCCCGGCGCTTGCGCCGGTTGTCAGTCCAGGCAACGCGCCGCGCTGCGCCTTCATCTTGTGCGCGGTCTGCCACGTGCGGATGATCACCTCGCCCACGCGACCCATCGCCTGGCTGTCGCTGCTCATCATGCTGATAGCACCCATGTCGTGGAGGATGTCTTCAGCGGCGATGGTTTCCTTGCGAATACGGCTTTCGGCAAAGGCCAGGTCTTCGGCGATGGCTGGATCCAGGTGGTGGCAGACCATCAGCATGTCCACGTGCTCGTCCAGCGTGTTAACGGTGTAGGGCATGGTGGGGTTGGTGGAGCTGGGCAAAAAGTTCGCCTCGCCCACGACACGCAGGATGTCGGGTGCGTGGCCACCGCCTGCGCCTTCAGTGTGAAATGCACAGAGCGATCTGCCTTTCGTCGCGGCAATTGTGTTCTCAACAAATCCTGATTCGTTCAAGGTGTCGGAATGGATGGCGACCTGTGTGTCGGTGGCCTCAGCCACGTCCAGGCAGTTGCTGATTGCGGCTGGCGTGGTGCCCCAGTCTTCGTGCAACTTCAGGCCGATCACGCCCGCGTTGATTTGCTCGTGCAGCGCGGCGGGCAGTGATGCATTGCCTTTGCCGAGAAACCCGAGGTTCATCGGAAACGCATCTGCCGCCTGCAACATGCGCTCGATGTTCCACGGCCCTGGCGTGCAGGTGGTGGCGAAGGTGCCTGTGGCTGGCCCGGTGCCGCCGCCGAGCATCGTGGTCACTCCACTGGCGAGCGCTTCTTCAATCTGCTGCGGGCAGATGAAGTGAATATGACTATCGATCCCACCTGCGGTAACGATGTTGCCCTCGCAACTGATGATCTCGGTGCCGGGGCCAATGATGATGTCAACGCCCGGCTGCACGTCGGGGTTGCCGGCCTTGCCAATGGCCACAATGCGCCCGCCCTTGAGGCCAATGTCGGCCTTCACGATGCCCCAATGATCCAGGATGAGTGCGTTGGTCATCACGCAATCGACGGCACCATCGGAGCGCATTTTTTGCGACTGCGCCATGCCATCGCGAATGGTTTTGCCGCCGCCAAATTTGACTTCTTCGCCGTAGCCGACGGGGCTCCCGTCGGCGCTGGTCAAGCCCATGCCCGCACCGAGTGTGAAGTCTTTTTCGACCTCGATCAGCAAACCCGTATCCGCTAGACGCACACGGTCGCCGACAGTGGGGCCGAAAATCTCTGAGTAGGCTCGTCTTCCAATGGTTGCCATGGCTAGAGCGCTCCGTTCACGAGGCCGCGAAAGCCATAGACCCTGCGCGCGCCCGCAAAATCGACCAGCTCCACCGTACGCTGCTGCCCTGGTTCAAAGCGCACCGCTAGGCCAGACGCAATATTCAACCGCATGCCGCGCGCAGCCACGCGGTCAAAGCCCAACGCGCCGTTGGTTTCGGCAAAGTGATAGTGCGAGCCCACCTGAATCGGGCGATCTGCCGTGTTTTGCACCACAAGGGTGATGGTGCGACGGCCTGCGTTCAGAACGTGGTCGGGGCCGTCAGAAGGGATGATTTCGCCGGGGTTCATACAACACCTACTTGCCGCCGCGCGACAGCCAGATCGCTACCGCCAGCATCGCACCCAGCGCCACAAAGCCCCAGGCATCTGTGGCGTGCCAGTGCGCGTTGACCAGACCATGCCCGTCGTGGGCGAAAACGATGCTGCCGCTCGCTGCGGACAAAGCAGCGATCCCTAATCTGACAGTGTTCTTGAATTTCATGTGGCTTTTAAATGAATGATG
>JANNFW010000278.1:0-3391 GCA_031380235.1 Rhodoferax sp.
CTGGTTTCGTACTGAATCAACCGCTTCTTTCAGAAAATGCAGGGGCGGGTTGTAGACCGGCATGACAACAGAAACAACCGGCCTGTAGGCCATTTCCGCCATTTTCAACGCCAGTGCCTCTGATTTTTCCACCGCTGCAGCAGGCTCAGTAGACCGTTCGACCAGAGTGTTGTAGCTGGTGGTGTTTGCCGGTGCCCCGGTCAGTCTTTTCCGAAGGAAATCCAAAACACCCATGAGCCCATCGGTTCGACGAACTTCGAGCAGCCGTCTTGTTCTCCTCATGCTTGCTTGAAACCACGGGCGTTGCCGTAGTCGCGTCGTAGACCAGCGCAAGGGGCGGGTGATCCGCCAACTGCGGCTGCTGAATACCGCCGCCAGGTCATGATTCTTTTGGGCAAGTTTGCTTGCAGCGTCTTCTGCTTGTCGGGCCAGCGACTCAAAAGTCTGCTGCTCCTGCATTGCCATCAGCGCTTGTGCAACCACTTCAGACTCACGTTGCGCCAACGCGGTTTCTCGTTGACCAACAACAGATTCTTGCTGTGCCAATGCGGAATGCCGTTGCTTGAATTCATACTCTTGGTTGATGGCAGCAGACACTCTCGTTGACAAAGAGAGCTCTTGTTGCGCAAGGTCCAAAGCACGTTGGGTCTGGGCACCTTCCATGTGCGCGATTGAGTTGCGTAACTGCGCCATCTCATTTTCCGCAGAGGTCAATCTTTGCTGCGTATCGGTCAAACGGGCTTCAACTTCTGGATGCGACCACACCCGATGCATGATTTGCCCAATCTGCGCGCGGGTCCACTGAACTTCCCATTTTTGATGGATATTTCCAGACGCTGTTCCCGCCGCTCCAGCGTCTGAATGCACGCCCGAGCTTTCATGAATTCGGTAGGCACCACTCACGCCGGGCAGATGCACCATCGGTGCCAGCTTTGCCAGTTGCAGCCAGAAATCCCAATCCTCATAGCGGTCAAGAGACTCGTCAAAATGACATCCCCGCTCAAGTACTTTGGCGCTAAAGAGCACAGCGTGAATTGGCATCAGATTTCCCGCCATTTGGCGTATCGCGTCGAAGGGCAGGTCAAATGTCTGGCCCAACGGTTTGCCTTCAACGTCCACCAAGCTGATACCGGTGTAGATTGCCGACGCGTTGGGCTGCAGGGCCGATGCGTGAGCCAAGCGGGCGATGTGCCCAGGCATCAGCCAATCGTCGTCGTCCAGAAACAGAAGGAAACTGCCTTGCGCGTGTTCCATGGCCCGGTTGGCGCAACGACTGCGCAACAGGGGCGCATCGGTCGTGACCAGTCGCAGGTTAAACGGGCCACATTTAGGCGGCAAAGGCCTGTGCCCTGGCACCGCAGCCACCACCACGACCTCAATGTTTGGATAGGTTTGGAGCGCCACCGAGTCCAGCGCTTCGCTCAGAAAATCGCGATCCATACTTCGGATCAAGATCGATACGAGAGGCATTTTTTGCGGTGAAGGTGCCGCTTCGAGTGGCAGGCCCGGAGAGACGGATGTGAACAAATTGCGTACCGGTGCCTGGTCTAGCTCACCCGCCGTGACGACCCAGTAGGCTTCTGCAGCGGTCACTTCACGCGGCAGCGTGTAAGTGCGGTATCGGTTCAGTGCTTGAATGTGCCTTATGTAATCTTGTTGCGCCAATTGCGACTCAAAACAGCGCATCGCGGCTTCCTTGGTGGCCAGGAAAGCCGTGATATCGAGTAGATGATTTGGGCGCAGAGGGGAGCCCACTTCGTAAAATGCCAAACGAACCGGGGCTTTGATCCTTCGCACGGCCTCCATTGCAATCCAAGTGGTTTGCCGATGGTCAGGGTGAATTTCCCAGGGAGACGGGGCGTACACCAAATCTGTGCCCGTGCGCTCAATGTGACCCACAATGCGCAGAATCAGCTCCTCTGAGTAGTGCAAGCCCCGGTCTGGAAGGCTCCAAAACTCCGGCTCGCCATAGCCAAGCACCTTTGCCGCAGCCCGCGATTCATTGGCCCGCCCGCTTGCTTCGCCAAAGCGGGAGCCATCAGTCAATAGGACGACGTGAACTGCCACGCCAGCGCGCACATGGCTGGCAATGGCACCACCGCAGCCGAATACTTCGTCATCTGGGTGCGGTGCCAGCACCAAGGCGGCCTGGGCGGGTAGGCTGGCTACTGCCGTGTAGGGGATAAGGTCTGATTCCAATGGGCTTTAAGTAGAACTGGATTGACGATCCTGGGAGCCCAGGTCAACGAGGGTTTAATGATAACGATCCAACAAGGCCATGGTCAGAGCGGTCAGTGAAGTCACTGCAAATAGTGCAATGGTCGAGGTGGCAATCCACTGGCGAAATGGCGGCTGTTGTGACGCGTAACCGCTTAATGCATAACCCAACAGAATCCCGGGCACGACGAAATAGCGCCCCTGCACCCCTTTAACCAAGGTTGCCGGGTGGGGTGTCCAGGTCACCACCATGGCCAGAAACACGAGGCCGATACTCGCGATGCAAAGTCCAACCAAAAGCAACCTTGCACCCCAGTCCTTTTGCAGCGTAGAGATGGACACCGATGCCAGCGCGCAAAAGGCAAGACCCGACCACAGCGTTGGGTAGAAATACTCTGCGAGGTGAGTGTCCAGCCACCCCAAAATGCCAATGAAAGAACGGTTGTAAAAAGTGAAGCTATCGTTGTCGGTTGCAGAAGCCCAAACAATTCTAAAAAAGGCCGCAGGGTCAGCCGCGTACTGCATCAGCAATTGCGTGGTGGTGTGATTGCGTATCACGCGCGGGTCATACGTGGTTTGCAAGGCGAAAAGCACCCATCCCAGTGCGGCGACCGTGACAAAGCATCCCAAATAAAGATCCCGGCAGGACTGGCGTTGCCAAGCCAGGTAAAAGGGCAAAGCCAAAAGCGGCAGCAAATGCGTTCTGGAGGTCGCGAGTAAAAAGATGCAGACGGCCAAACCGCACGACGCTGCCAGGGAATGCTCGCGACTGCGGCTAATGGATACCAAAAACACGCTGACGGTCAGCACCGCCAGCGATGTGGTCAGCCCGTCAATCGTGGGCGACAGCATCTGAAACAGGCTCATGGGCAACAGCAGGATTGCTGCCACCCATGGGTTCGGTGGTGTCAAATGGAAGGCCACTCCCAGCAACACAAAGCAGACCAACAAAGTGAAGCCTTTTGCCAGGGCATAGGAATGTTGCACGGTCAAGTTGAGCCACTGCCCGATGGCAAGCCCAATGGCCTGAGAGGCGTAAATGGCAGGAAAGTAGTAGCCGGTACCCGACAATTCTTGAAAATGCCTGATCCCCTGCCAATTTTTCTGGGCGATCAAGTTCTTTTCTGTTGCTGAGAGTCTTTTGCCAGCTTCGCGCGCCAGCGTCAAATGGACT
>JANNFW010000350.1:0-14665 GCA_031380235.1 Rhodoferax sp.
AACGGAACACCCACAAACATCGTGAACCCGGGCGCGCTACAGGTGCGTCGCTAACGTCAATGACGGCGATCACTTTGGCTTTGACTTGTTCACTTTCGGCTTGGCAATCGTCAACTTCGCGTTCTCTGACGACAAATCAAAATCCAGCAAATTGTCAGCGAGGTAGCTCGCCTTAGATTCCGGCCCTGCATTGCCAGACTCTGCCGCCGCCGCCTTGGCTTTGAAACCCTGAGTGCCCGCAGCTGCAGGAGCCTGGGCTTTGAGCAGTTTTGAGAAATCTGACACCTCATTTTCACCCGGCTTTTGCGTGGGGGACAGTGCGACGAGACCCGACAAATCCAGGTCCAGTTCGATGTCCAGCTCGCCCGATCCGCCGACCGATTTGCCTGCAATCGCGTCAAGCGTTGTGGGTGCATTCAGTACGCCGGTCACGCTGGGCAAATTCGGCGTAGGCAGCAGCCCTGCGCCGCTGCTGTTCAAAGAGATATCCACCTCCGACAAGCCAGACAAAGGTGGCAAGTGCAAATCGACCGAGCCGTCGGTATCGAAGCTGCCCGCAGCAGGCGCTGCGGAACCGCCAAGTGCCGACAGGCGCGCGCCCTTGCTGATAGGCGCCATGTTGGCCCGCAGCGGTGCGAGATCAGAGGTCGGCTCTTCACGGATGGTGAAGCTCTGCGCAATCGCGTGCAGCAGCAGCAAATCGCGAAATGCGGCCAGATCAAACGGCGTGCTGCGGTCATCCAACGAATCGCGGAAGATCGACGCTTCAATCACCATCAACGCCTTGCGTGTAGACCACAGCGCGGTAATGTGCGCCAGCACGTGGGGGTACTCTTCCAGGCTCTTGCCCTCGTTCCTGAACGCCGCAAACTCCGGCACGCGGGCGTTGAACAGAAGATTGAAGTCTTCGCGGAACTGGCGAAAGTCAGTCTTCAAATTCAGCGAATGGAAAATCTGGAGCAGATCAAGGTAGATCAGCGGACTGGTCTCGCCGTGGTCATTGATCTGCTTTTCAAGAATCTGCACAGCTTGATCGGTTTGCCCCAGCGATACAAAGAAGTCAGCCTGCTGGCGCACGTCAAAAAGCTGTTCCGAGTTGATCGGCCGCACAGCCAGGGGCTGCATTTTTGTGGTCGCCGGCATGGGCTCCACTTGCGGCGACAGTGGCCCGGGCCGTATCGCGCTGTGGGACTTGCCCGATTTCATCAACTGGTCGAAGTTCGACTCCGTCATCTCCACCAGACTGACATCCAGCTCGGAGGACGGGGCATCTTCCAAGCCGGTCAAACTGGAGTAGCGAGATTCAACGCGCGATTCGCCCTGTGACGCGCCGCCCGATGCCTGCAACGCCACAGGCTTGGAGACCAGCTTGCCCGCACCACTGGCTTGCACCTCGGGTGCCGCTTCCTGCGCCATCGCCGCGCCCGCTACGGCCGCAGCGGCAGGCGCACTACGCCCTGCGCGCCACCAGTCGTCCTTACCAGCGCCAGACGTTACGGCCGCGCTTAAACGGCTCCACATGTAGGCCATCGCGGCAAGGCAAGCCAGCACCAGCGCCACCAAGCCATACAACCATTGCACGGGCACCCGATCAGCCTGCGCCGCTTGCACCTTCAGGCGCATGTCTTGCAAACTGGCTTCGTTTTTGGCAGCCAGTGCGACCAATGTCTTAACGCTGTCTTCCAATGATTGCATGCGCTGCGCATCACGCAGGCCGTCCCGCGTCCCATCACTCGCGGGGGTGCTAACCGAAGATTCCAGATTGGAGACGCGCTCCGTCAGCACGACCAACGGGTCGAGCGTCAGGCGTGATTGGCCCGCAGAAGAACTGGCTTCCTTGGGGTTTTGAGCCTTTTCGGCAGCTTGCGTCGGGGGCGCGGTGGCAACTAGTGGTGCTGCAGCAGCGATTTTGGCGGCGGGCGGGCTGCGAGGGGCCTCAA
The DNA here is from genome assembly GCA_031380235.1 of Rhodoferax sp. Classification (GTDB taxonomy): domain Bacteria; phylum Pseudomonadota; class Gammaproteobacteria; order Burkholderiales; family Burkholderiaceae_C; genus JANYCG01. The sequence goes on from JANNFW010000350.1 coordinate 1,941, forward strand.
TGGCTGGCGTCTTAGCCGTCGGGGTAGGACGCACATTGGCGAGTGACTTGGGCGGCCGTGGACGCGCCGGGGGCCGCACTTTTGCGGCAGCTCGCGGGGGCTCTTTCGGGGCTGCTACCGGTCGCGCTGCTGGCGGCGTGCCAGCGAAGTCAGCATTGCGCTGCGGGTTGCCGATGGGGCCAGACGCGGGTTCTGCGGCGGCTGGCGTCGTCGTCGCTTGCGTCGTCGTAGCTAAGGGCAGCGCCGCACTCGGGGGCGGAGCAGACGGTGCCATCACCGGCAACGAGGTCTCTGACGGAAAGTCTGACAAAAGCACGTAACGGCGCGAGCTCTTTTGTGCGCAACCGGCGCGCAAGTAAACCGTCACCATCGGCTCGTCAATGAACGATGACGAGATCACCCGCACGTTGACAGTATTCGCTTGCGCCGTCGGCTCGACAGTGACGCGCACACGGCCAGGATCCTGCCGCGAGTCGGCATGAAAAACGTCCGCCTCTGGGCAAAGGGCCGTTGCAGCCTCGTCGGCGTTGAGCTGAATTTGCACCACAACGTCCAATGACTGGCCCACGATGGCGGCACCACGTACCCGACCCAGCGTCAACGCTGCGGTTTGTCCGGCTGCAAGCAGCAGCATTAGCATGAAGAATCTGTTACGAAGTTTCACATCTCAATTTCCGAATTTGGCTTGATTCTCGCCTGGACATTTTCTCTAAAAATCATTTGTGACTGTCGCCATCATAATCGTGTCATGAGCCCCATTTTTCAAAATACAGGCATTGTTGGCACCGGCGCGATGGGCCGTGGCATCGCCCAGATCGCCGCGCAGGCGGGCAGCCACGTACTTTTGATGGACGCAGTGCCCGGCAGTGCCGCCGCCGCGCAAGCGGCAATCTTCGCGCAATGGGACAAGTTGCGCGAGAAAGGCCGCCTTGACGGCGCTCAGGTCGATTCGCTCAAATCACGTCTGGTTTGCGCTGGCTCGCTGGCTGAGCTGTCAGCTTGCGATTTGGTGATTGAAGCCATCGTCGAGCGGCTGGATGCCAAAACGGGGCTATTTGCCGAGCTTGAAAAAATCGTCTCACGGGATGCCGTGCTGGCGAGCAACACCTCGTCGCTCTCGGTCACTGCCATCGCCGCTAAATTGGCCCATCCAGGGCGATTTGCCGGATTTCACTTCTTCAACCCCGTGCCGTTGATGAAGGTGGTCGAAGTGATTGCCGGGCTGAAAACGGGCCTGCCAACCTGCGAGCGACTGAGCACCTTCGCCCGCCAGATGGGGCACACCCCGGTCAAGGCGCAGGACACGCCGGGCTTCATCGTCAACCACGCCGGGCGCGGCTACGGAACCGAGGCGCTGCGCATCGTGAACGAAGGCGTGTCGGATTTCGCCACCATTGACCGCATTTTGCGCGACCAAATCGGCTTCAAGCTGGGGCCTTTTGAGTTGATGGACTTGACCGCGCTGGACGTCTCGCACCCGGTGATGGAATCGATCTATCACCAGTATTTTGAAGAGCCGCGCTACCGGCCCAGCGTGATCACGGCGCAGCGACTCGCTGGCGGGATCGTCGGCAAGAAGGTGGGCGAAGGCTTTTATCGGTATGACGCTGGCACAGCTCAAATTGCACCCGAAGCCAAGGCCCCGCAGCTTGATGACATGCCCCCCGTTTGGGTATCGCCCCGCGCCGCGCGCCGTGCCGAGCTGTTGCTGCTGCTGAAATCACTGGGTGCGCACATTGAGACAGGTGCGTCGCCCTCGGCACAGGCGCTCACTCTGGTGGCTCCGCTGGGTTTTGACGTGACCACCGTCGCCGTGGTAGATCGACTGGACCCGACCCGCACGGTGGGCATTGACATGCTGGTCAGCGATGCTCAAGCCAAGCGCCGCGTACTGGCCACCAACCCCGCCACGCGGGCGGACATGCGCCAAGCCGCCCACGCGCTGATGGCGCGCGATGGCAAGGCCGTCAGCGTCATTCGCGACAGCGCAGGTTTTGTCAGCCAGCGCGTGGTGGCGACGATTGTCAACATCGCATCCGACATCTGCCAGCAAGGCATTTGCAGCCCCACTGACCTGGAACTGGCCGTTCAACTGGGCCTGGGCTACCCGCTGGGGCCCCTGGCCATGGGCAACCTGTATGGCCCGTCGAGCATTCTGGAGGTGCTGTTCAATATGCAAACCGTCTATGGCGACCCACGCTACCGCCCCAGCCCGTGGCTGCGCAGGCGCGGCGCGCTGGGCTTGAGTTTGCTGCATGAGGAAGACTCGTGATTGTTGATGGATCAACAAAATACGCGAAAAATTAACCTGTAAGTTAATTATTGCTAAAAATAGTGTGTTTTTGCCCAATTTATGAATAAAAAAGGTATCCAGCTCTCGTATATATTGCGTAAATAGCTATTATTTATATAGCAATTTAGATTTGACACCCAAGTGACACCCAACAACCGACGCGCTTTGACCAGACACGACAATCAAGCCAACGATCACATCACTACCCGCGCCCAACACGACAGCCCATGATTGATCCGATTCTCACCATCGAAGAGCGCGAGGCGATCAACTCGGGGCGCTGGTTTTCAAGCTTGTCCCCGTCGCTTCGGCACGACATCCTGCGCTGCGCCTACGTCAAACGCTACACCGATGGCGAGCTGATCGCCGCGCGTGGCGACCCACCCGAGGAGTGGATTGCCTGCGCAAAGGGTGCGGTTCGGGTCAGCTCCACGTCGATCTCGGGCAAGCAGATCACGCTCACCTATGTCGAGCCCGGCATCTGGTTTGGCGATGTGGCGATTTTCGACGGCGACCGGCGCACGCACGATGCCTACGCGCACGGCGACAGCACGATTCTGTGTGTCGCCAAGGCCGATTTCCGCAAGATTCTGGCCAACCATGCGGAGCTGTACGAAGCCATGCTGCGCCTGCACGCACGGCGCATCCGTCAGCTTTTCGGCCTCGTCGAAGACCTCAACACGCTGCCCCTGCGTGCGCGCTTGGCCAAGCAGTTGATTCACCTGGTACGCAGCTACGGCGTACCCAGCCTGTCTGACGCGCGGGAGATGCGCATCAGCCTGCAACTGGCGCAGGAGGAGCTGGCGCAGCTCTTGGGTGCATCACGCCAGCGCGTCAACCAAGAATTGAAGGCGATGGAGCGCGAAGAGGCGATTCGCATTGAGCCCGGCGGCCTGGTGGTACGCAACCGCGAAGCCTTGATGCGCATTGTTGAATCTGACAACCACTAACCCAGACCCAATAACCGTTATGGCTGATTACGACCATTTTGTCGGCACCCGCGCAGTTTCCGAGAAGCAAGCGTTCGATGTTGGCGCGTTGACCGCTTGGCTGGACAAAAACCTCGACGGCTTCAAAGGGCCATTGACGGTCGAGTCGTTCAAAGGCGGCCAGTCCAACCCCACCTACAAGCTCATCACGCCCACCAAAAGCTACGTGATGCGCGCCAAGCCCGGCCCCGTCGCCAAGCTGCTGCCCTCCGCCCACGCAGTGGAGCGCGAGTTTGCGGTGATGAAGGGCTTGGCGGGCACTGGCGTTCCCGTGCCGCAGATGTACTGCCTGTGCGAGGATGAATCCATCATCGGCCGCGCCTTCTACATCATGGAATTCATGCAAGGCCGCGTGATGTGGGATCAAACCCTGCCCGGCATGAGCAAGGCCGAGCGCGGCGAGATTTATAGCGAAATGAACCGCGTCATCGCCGCACTGCACACTGTCAAGTTCGCCGACCAGGGCTTAAGCGGCTACGGCAAGCCCGGCAATTATTTCGAGCGACAGATTGGTCGCTGGAGCAAGCAGTACGTCGCATCCGTCACGCAGCCGATTCCTGAGATGGATCAGTTGATGGCCTGGTTGCCGCAACACATCCCCGCCATGGCGCGTGATGAATCGATGACCAGTATCGTGCATGGCGACTTCCGGCTTGACAACCTGATGTTTCACCCGACTGAAGCAAGAGTGATTGCCGTGCTGGACTGGGAGCTTTCCACCCTGGGCCACCCGCTGGCCGATTTCAGCTACCACTGCATGACCTGGCACATCCCAGCGGGCTTGGGGCGCGGCATTGGCGGCGTGGACATCGCCAGCCTGGGCATCCCGTCGGAAGCCCAGTACATCCAGCAGTATTGCGACAGCACGAAGCTGACGACACCCGAGGCGCTGAAACAAGACTGGCGCTTCTACATGGCTTACAACATGTTCCGCATCGCCGCAATCTTGCAGGGCATCGCCAAGCGCGTGGAGGCGGGCACTGCATCCAGCGCGCAGGCGGTGAGCTCTGGCGCGGGTGCGAAGCCTTTAGCGCAACTGGCCTGGCAATTCGCGCAACAAGCTTAATCAATCAACGCATCATTCATTCAAACTAACCGGAGACTCTCATGGATTTTGACTTTTCCCCCAAAACCAAAGCGCTGCAAGTCCGCCTGCAAGCCTTCATGGACGAATACATCTACCCGGCTGAAGCGGCCTACCATGCCGAAATTACTGCCAACACGGCAGCGGGAAAACGCTGGACACCGTTGCAAACGATTGAAAACCTCAAACCCAAAGCGCAGGCCGCCGGTTTGTGGAACCTCTTCTTGCCGGTCGACAGCGCTGCTGCATCGGGCTACACGGGCGCTGGTCTGACGAATCAGGAATATGCGCCGCTGGCCGAAATTATGGGCCGCGTGCTGTGGTCCAGCGAGGTGTTCAATTGCTCCGCGCCCGACACCGGTAACATGGAAACCATCGCCCGCTATGGCGACGACACCAACAAGGCGCGCTGGCTCAAGCCTCTCCTGGAAGGCAAAATCCGCTCCGCCTTTGCGATGACCGAGCCGGATGTTGCCTCCAGTGATGCCACCAACATCGAAACGCGCATCGAGCGCGTATCAGGTAAAGGTGGCGACAACTACGTCATCAACGGTCGCAAGTGGTGGACTTCCGGCGCGGGCGACCCACGGATGGCGGTCTACATCACCATGGGCAAGACCGACCCGGAAGCGCCCCGCCATTCGCAGCAAAGCATGGTGCTGGTGCCCGCCGACACCCCCGGCATTACCATCGTGCGCCCGTTGACTGTGTTTGGCTACGACGACGCACCGCACGGCCACATGGAAGTCCTGTTCAAAGACGTGACCGTGCCCGTGACCAATATTCTGTTGGGCGAAGGCCGAGGTTTTGAGATCGCGCAAGGCCGCCTTGGGCCTGGGCGCATTCACCACTGTATGCGCCTGATCGGACTGGCGGAACGCGCGCTCGAACTCATGTGCAAGCGCGCCTCAAGCCGCGTGGCGTTTGGCAAAACCGTGGCCTCGCAAACCGTCACGCAGGAGCGCATTGCCGAGGCGCGTTGCAAGATCGACATGGCCCGCCTGTTGACGCTCAAAGCCGCCTGGCTGATGGACATTGCGGGCAACAAAGTCGCAAAGAACGAGATCGCGATGATCAAGGTGGTCGCCCCGAGCATGGCTTGCCAAGTCATCGACTGGGCCATGCAAGTGCACGGTGGTGGTGGCATGTGCGACGACTTTCCGCTGGCCTACAGCTTCACTGCCGCACGCACGCTGCGCTTTGCCGACGGCCCGGATGAGGTGCATCGCAACGCCATTGCCAAGCTGGAGTTGGGCAAGTACTCGGCGAACCCGAAATCGGTAGAGATGCCGATCACGCGACCTTGAGACTGCATTTAGTGAGCGCCAATTCATGATCAAAGTCTATTCGTGGCCCACCCCCAATGGCCACAAGGTTCACGTCATGCTCGAAGAATGCGGCTACAGGCTCGGCCGCGACTGGGAGGCGATTCCGGTCAACATCGGAACTGGCGACCAGTTCAAGCCGGAGTTTTTGAAGATCAGCCCGAACAACAAAATCCCCGCGCTGGTCGACCCGAACGGCCCGGACGGCAAGCCGATTTCGGTTTTCGAATCGGGTGCGATTTTGATCTATCTTGCGGGCAAGACCGGCAAGTTCATGCCCAAATCAGATCGCCAAAAATACGACGTGTTGCAGTGGCTGATGTTCCAGATGGGCGGCGTCGGGCCGATGCTGGGGCAAAACCACCACTTTCGCCTGTACGCACCTGAGAAGATCGAATACGCCATCAACCGCTACACCAACGAAGCGAAGCGCATTTACGGCGTGATCGACCGGCAGCTTGCGAGCAACAAGTTTGTGGCCGGCAATCAATACAGCATTGCCGATATCGCCATCTTCCCGTGGCTGCGCAATTGGGCCAATCAGGGCATCGTGCTTGACGACTATCCGCATCTGAAAGCCTGGTTCACCAAGATCGCCGAGCGCCCCGCCGTTCAGCGCGGCGTGCAAGTGTTGGCCGACCTGCGCAAACCCATCACGGGTGCCAAGGAGCGGGAAATTCTGTTTGGGAAAACGCAGTATCAGACACGGTGACTGGGTGCTGATTGGGCCGAAAAACTAACCTGGCGGTTAATTTTCAGTTGCAATTAGCGAAAAAGCGCCAAAATATTAGGCTAACCCGACTCTAGCTCTCGAATAGCATGCATGAATAGCTATATAAAATATAGCACATTAGCTTATCCCAGAAGCATCAATGCAAATGACGCGGCTTGCGCCCACCGCCGTGGCCTGAGCCGCCTTGGCCACCCTGACCGCCGGAGCCCCCAGAACCCCGTGGCGGGCGGCCCAGCTCCAGTGATGTCACCAGAGAATCGAAGCGCTGCGCAAAGAGTTTGTCCACCTCGGCCACCACGCCTGAAAGTTCGGCCCCGTCAAAGTGGCGCTCCATCAGGCTGATCATGTCTTGCACCAGCAGGTCGCGCTGTACTTGCATGATCGAGGCCGGATTGGGACCGACGAACAGCATGATGAAGTCGTCGCGCGACTCTTCGTCATCGTCTTCCTCGTCGTCTTCATCAAAATCGGTGTCGTAGAAGGTGACTTCGATCGTTGCACCGGTCTCGCTGATCTCGTTGAGGCTCATGCACATCTCGTCCAGCGCCTGGCGGAAGTCTTCATCGCCCGCGACTGTCCAGCACAGTTGCAGCAGGTGATCCTTCGCGTCAAACCGGATACCCGGCTCGTCTTCATAGGCACTGTTCGCACCATCGACCAGCGAACGCGCGCCCGCGTACTTCCAGATCGGCTTCAGCGCTTCTTGCACCTGGTCAAAACTCACATCCGCGCGCAAGGGCACCTGGCCGTGCACGTGGATTTCAAAGGGGTTGTTGAGGCGGGCCATTTTGCGTAGTGTAGCGCCCATTGCGCTAGTTATTGCGCCAATTAAAAAGGCCTGAACCGTGATGGTTCAGGCCTTCAGATTCTGGTGGGATGTGCGGGGGTCGAACCCACGACAAACGGATTAAAAGTCCGCTGCTCTACCAACTGAGCTAACATCCCCTCAAGGTATGCGGCGTTGAAGCTACAAGCCTGTCGCAACTTAGTTTTTACTACGCTGCAAAGCCTTCAATTATAACGTTAATTTTCAAGCTTCGAAGCGGCCCCAAGTGAAATTTTATCCAGCACCCAGCCGGCGGCGCAGTGGCCAAACGTCGCCGTGACACTCACGACGGAGCCGTAGCCGTGGCAATTGAGCGTTCCATCCCGCGCGGCATCCTGCCCGGACGACTCCAACGGTGCAGGCTGCATCACGGCCTCGCGGCTGAACACACAACTCACCCCCATCTTTTTGCCCCCACTGGTCGCACCTCCCGGCGCACCGTGTTCCTTGCGCAGGCGCATGCGAACTTGGGCCAAGAGCGGGTCATGCGTGGCAGCACTCAGGTCGTCAATGTCAACAAGATGCGCCTGGCGCTTGCCGCCCGCAGCACCGACTGAGATGAACAGAATCTTCGATTGACGCGCCCACGCTGCAAGCGCAACTTTGGCGCGAACCTGGTCGCAGGCATCGATTACGGCATCGGCACGGGCGGGCAACAAATTAAGCCAGTTCTCGGCATCGACAAACTCCTCAATGCCCACCACCTCGCACTGCGGGTTGATCTGCGCGATGCGCTCCTGCATCGCAATCACTTTGGCTTGGCCGAGCGTATTGCTCAGCGCATGCACTTGGCGGTTGATGTTGGATTCGGACACATGATCCAAATCAATCAAAGTGAGCCGCCCCACGCCACTGCGTGCAAGCGCCTCAGCCGCCCACGAGCCTACGCCACCCAAGCCCACCACCACGGCGTGCGCTGCGCGGATACGCGCCGCACCAGCGGCCCCGTACAGGCGCGCGAGCCCTCCAAAGCGGCGCTCCAAATCCGGGACGACTTTATCCAGCACGTTCAAGCCGCCACATCTGGTACTTCAAGGCCAACACCGCCCCTGCGATGATCGCAGCCACCGCCACAAAGCTGTTCGCGCTCAGCGTTGAAATGCCGCTCATGCCTTGCCCCACCGTGCAGCCCATGGCCGTCACACCGCCCACTCCCATCAGGATCGCACCGACCAAATGATTGCCGACATCTTCGACGCCGCCAAACCCCTCCCAGCGGAAGGTTCGCGTGAGCACGGCGCAAAACGCTGAGCCCACGACCACGCCGACGACGCTGACCACGCCGATCGTCAGGACCTTACTTTTGTCGCTGAAGAACATCAGCCAGTCCAGTGTGTAGGCCATCGGGGCAACAAAACTGAGGGCCTCCGCGCGGCCCGAATTGGTTGCCAAAAATGCTTCTTGCAGCGTCTCAGGATGCTCGGCCACATAGCCCAACCAGCCGCTGACCCACCACATCGCCGCGACCACGAGTCCAAGCCCCAAGCCTGCGAGCAGATTTTCGACGTTGACAAAACCTTTTTTGAGCAAGGCCCAGAGCGACAGGATGCCCCCGAATGTCAAACCGACCGCCAGCAGAGCAATCGTTGGCTTGAAGCCGGACGCCGCCGCAGCCCATTGCCACAAGCTCACGCCGCCCGGCATGTCGATGGCCACGCGATCCACAGTGGCGACCCGCAGCACGGCGGTAATGCCTTTGAGCGTCGCAAACGCCGCCACGCCCATCACAAAAAACACCACCAATGACTTCAAGCTGCCCCCGCCGACGCGCACCAGCGTTTTGCTCCCACAGCCAGACGCCAGCACCATGCCAAAACCAAACATGGCACCGCCTACTGCAGCCGACAAAACGATCCAGCGGGTGGTGGCGTGCATGGTTTTACTGGGGTCGATCAACCCCAAATACCCCATCGTGGCAAAACCGATCATTGCCACGCCAATCGCTAAAGCCCACTGGCGCATGCGCGTCCAGTCGCCCATGTTGACGATGTCGCTGACAGCACCCATGGTGCAAAAGTGGGTGCGCTGGGCAATCGCGCCAAAAACTGCGGAGAGGAGGAAAGCGGCCCACAGCACTTGCGTGTGGAGCCCGGCTAGTTCAGAAATTTGCATGCCCCGATTTTACGGGGCGGATTTAGCCGCCAAATCATTCGTGAAGTAGGCGCACCGACGAAGACAGTGCTTCAGCACGGCTAGGAGGTGTAACACCCTTCACGGATGATTTAGGTTCACTTCAAACGTGCAAGCCGTTCTTTGCCGGCCACTGCCGCCTCGGACTGCGGATACGCCTTGATCAAGTCTTCCAGCGTTTTACGGGCGGCGCGCGTGTCTTTAAGCTCGATCTGGCAGTTGGCGATAGACAGCACCGCCTCGGGTGCGCGCATGTGGTCAGGCGACAGTGCAAGCAGTGAGCGAAAGTTGGTGATGGCCTCTTTGTAGTCGCGCGTGGCGTACTGCGCATTGCCCAGCCAGAATAGGCTGGACGGGCCATAGCCACTCTGCGGATTGCGTTTGAGAAAATCCACAAACGCCGCCTGCGCTGCTGCAAACTCGCCTTTGCGAAACACCGCCAGGGCCGCATCAAAATCACGTTTCTCGTTGGGCTCGGCCAGAAACTCCTTGCCATCCACCGCCACCTTGATCGGCTCGAACTTGCGCAGGCGCTCGTCCACCACCTGGGTTGAATCCTTTTGCTGGCGCTGCAATTCAGCTACCTCGCGTTGCTGCTCCGACAGCGTTCGCGTCAACTGCTCCATCTGCCCAGTCTGACGCGCCATATCCGCCTTCAGTGACTCGATCGCGTTGAGCAGATCCAGCAGACTGCGTTGCAGCCGCGCTGTTTCGTCAACCTGCCGCTGGTTAGCTTCAGCCTGCTTTTTCTCAGACGATTCAAACTTCTGGCGCAACTCCAGAATCGCTTTGCGTGCCTCGTCATCGTCAAACAGACCGGCGTGCGCGAAGGCCAGGAAGTTGCAGGTCAAAAGCGCAACGCTCAGGCCACGTAGAAATTTGAAGGTCATGTCAGGTAAACGAGTCCGAGCGAGTCCGAGCGAGTTCAAGCGATTTCAAGTTAACGGCAATTAGCGGTAATTGATTTCAGCCCGGCGATTCTTGGCAAATGCAGACTCATCGGCACCCGTTGCCGCAGGCTTCTCTTTGCCAAAGCTCACCGCTTCAATCTGCGCATCCGGCCCACCCAGCAGGCCAATCGCGCGACGCACAGCCTCGGAGCGCTTTTGGCCCAGCGCAAGGTTGTACTCGCGCCCGCCGCGCTCGTCGGTGTGGCCTTCAATCGCCATCTTGCGGTTTTTGTCAGCCTTTAAAAAGCGTGCGTGCGCTTCAACCACGGATTGGAACTCCGATTTGACGACGAAGCTGTCGTAATCAAAATAGATGATCCGCGCGCCAGGGCCAGCCGCCTCGTCTTGCTTGCCCTTGTTGATGTCCAGCGTGGTGACTTTGCTTTCTGTCACCACAGTACCGTCACCGGGCTTTCTGCCGTCACCTGGGGTCACAGGTTTGCCCGTCACGTCCGTCACCGGAACATCATCCAGCTTGACAGATGAGCCGCATGCTGACAGCAATGCTGCCGCTGCGACCACGGTTATCGCCGCAAAAATTTGTTTCATCGGTTTACTCCCATAAAGGTTGATTTGGAGGTTAGGTTGGAGGTCAAGTTGGTGGCTAATTCAGGTTCAATGAAAGACTCAGCGCCGTCTACTTTTGGAACGGACCCCAGTCCGGTTCGCGAATATCACCGCCCTGCCCGCTCAGGCGGGCCTTGATTTTCCCGTCGATGGTCGTGGTCATCAAAGCCTCTTTGCCTTGAACCGTGGTGGCGTAGACGATTAAGCGACTGTTGGGCGAAAAGCTCGGGCTCTCATCGGCGGTAGATTCGGTGATAGCGGTCACGGTGCCCGTCGCAATCTCCATTACATGCAGCTTGAACGCACCGCTGACGCGGGAAATGTAGGCCAACCAGCGGCCATCCGGGCTGATGGCGGGTGAGATGTTGTAGCTCCCGGTGAAGGTGACGCGCTCGACATTGCCACCCCCTGGTGGCATGCGGTAAATCTGGGGCGCACCGCCCCGGTCACTCACAAAATAGAGGCTCTTGCCATCGGGCGAGTACGCGGGTTCGGTGTCAATGCTGCTGGATTGGGCCAAGCGTTTTGGCTCGCCGCCGTTGGCATCAATCGTGTAGAGCTGCGAGCCCCCTTCGCGGCTCAATGTCACGGCCAGTGTCTTGCTGTCTGGCGACCAAGCCGGCGCGCTGTTGGAGCCACGAAAATTCGCCACCAAGCGGCGCTTGCCGCTGGCCACATCGTGCACGTAGACCACGGGCTTGCGCGACTCAAACGACACGTAGGCCAACTGAGCGCCATTGGGCGACCAAGCTGGGGAGATGATCGGCTCCGGGCTGGCCAGCGCAGTCTGCGAGTTCTCGCCATCAGAATCCGCCACCCACAGGTTGTAGCGGGTCTGGACTTTGGTGATGTAGGCGATCCGCGTCGAGAAAACACCTTTGTCACCGGTGAGTTTTTCATACACATAGTCGGCAATGCGGTGCGCGGCCAGCCGTAAATCACCTTGCGTTACAGCGTAACTCTGGCCGCCCAGGTCTTGACCACGCACCACGTCCCACAACCTGAAGCGGACGTCAAAACGGCCATCGGCCAGCTTCGTCACACTGCCGGTCACCAGAGAATCAGCGTTCTTTTGCCGCCACACCGAAACATCCGGTCGGGTGACCTCGTCAATGATGGCGCCTGCGTTGTCCACCGCGCGAAACTGGCCGCTGCGCTCCAGGTCGGCCTGAATGATGGCCCCCATCTTTTGCGGCGACGCATCATCACCCCGAAACGTCGCGATACCGATGGGCAATTGCGTGAGGCCAACGCCTGACACTTCGACCTTGAACTGCGCGTTGGCCGACGAGGCCAGCAGGTTCAAGGTCATCAACATCACGATACCGAAGACATTTTCGAATACTTTTTTAATCATCAATTCAGGGTTCCAACAGTCAGTCAACAGTGCTTCAGAGCTTAGAAATTATCACATCGTCACGCACACCTTCTTTGCCACGCACTTGAGAATAACCCATCGATGCACGCTTCAGCTTGGAGCTTGCCTTAGCGCGCGCACTCACCAAGGCGGCATTGTGTGACTCTTTGTTACGGCTTGCCTCCTTGTGCCAGAGGTGAAAAACCTCCGTCGCGCAAAAACCATTCTTGCGAACCAAGCCCGCGTTGTGCAGGCGCAGCACAAAATCTGCGTCTTCATGGCCCCAGCCCACATACGACTCGTCAAAGCCATCAATAGTTTCAAAATCTTCCCGCCACACTGCCATATTGGCGCTGCGAATGCCCTTCCAGTAAAAGTTGGGCCGTTGCCGAAGTTGCCAATCTGGCAAGCGCAGCAGATGGCCCAATTTGCTGGCATCACCACGCAGGCGCGCCGTGAGCCAGTACGATT
>JANNFW010000371.1:0-1639 GCA_031380235.1 Rhodoferax sp.
CCGACATCATCCGCGGTATCAACCTGGCGATCCCGCCCGGCGAGCGCGTCGGCATCATCGGGCCCAACGGCGCGGGTAAATCCACGCTGTTTAATTTGATCAGTGGCCGCTTCGAGCCGACCAGTGGCGACGTACTGCTGAACGGTCAACGCCTCAATGGTAAGCGACCGTTCGAAATCAACCGCCTGGGCTTGAGCCGCAGTTTTCAGATCACCAATATCTTCCCCAAGCTGAGCGTGTTTGAAAACCTGCGCTGCGGCGTGCTATGGAGCCTGGGCTACAAATACACCTTCCTGAAGTTTCTCGCGGACTTGGACGATGCCAACCAACGCGCTGGTGAGCTCATGCAAATGGTGAACCTTGAGAAAAAACGCGACGTGCTGGCCATGAACCTAACGTACGCTGAGCAGCGCGCGTTGGAGATCGGCATCACCATCGCCGGAGGAGCCAGCGTGATTTTGCTGGACGAGCCGACTGCAGGTATGAGCAAGACCGAGACCAGCCGCTTCATCAAGCTGATCAAAGACGTGACGGTCGGCAAAACCTTGCTCACCGTGGAGCATGACATGGGTGTGGTGTTTGGCTTGGCCGACAAGATTGCAGTGGTGGTGTATGGCGAGCTGCTCGCCTACGACACGCCTGAGGCGGTACGCGCCAACGCGCGAGTGCAGGAAGCGTATTTGGGTTCGTCTGTGGCCGATGAGCAGGCCAACTTACACGCGGGTGGTCACTAAGATGATGCTGACCATCCAAAACCTGAACGCCTACTACGGCAAAAGCCATGTCCTGCATGACGTGAACCTGAATGTGAATGCGGGCGAGATTGTGGCTCTGCTCGGGCGCAATGGCTCGGGTCGATCCACTACCGCCAAAGCCATCATGGGCCTGGTGGACTGCCAAGGCTCGATTGTCTGGAAAGGCGCGCAAATCCTGGGCCACAGGACGTTTGAAATCGCGCATTTAGGTTTGGGCTACGTGCCTGAAAACCGCGACATCTTCCCGACGCTGACGGTTGAGCAGAATCTCTATTTGGGCCAAAAACACGCCCGCAAGACGGGCCGCTGGTCACTCGACGACATGTACCAACTGTTTCCCCGGCTGAAGGAACGTCAGCACACCGAGGCGGGCGTGATGTCGGGCGGCGAGCAGCAGATGCTGACGCTGTGCCGCACCTTGATGGGCGACCCGGATCTGATCATCATCGACGAGCCCACTGAAGGCTTAGCCCCCAAAATTGTCGAGCTGGTCGCGCAGTACCTCAAAGAGCTCAAAAAGCGTGGCGTGTCGGTGCTGTTGATCGAGCAAAAGCTCACCATCGCCATGGCCATTTCAGACCGCGCGCTGGTGATGGGCCACGGCAGCATCGTGTTTGATGGCACGCCGCAAACCCTGCGCGAAAACGCAGAGATCCGCCGGGAATGGCTTGAGGTGTAAGCTGGGGGTTTAACCCCCTGTCCCAGTTGCGACAAAATCAGTCGTTTTGAAAGTTTTGCGGCACCCTGTGGCCGCCACAATCGCTGTTAAGCCCCTACAATTTTAAAAAACGCACGACCGTTCTATTTTCTAAAGGATCACTCCCCATGACAGCTCACTACACGGTTCACGGCGACGTTGCCGTCATCACCATGGACAACCCGCC
>JANNFW010000454.1:0-2010 GCA_031380235.1 Rhodoferax sp.
AGCGAGCATTGATGTCGGTGATAGCCCCTTCAAAGCCGTCCACTTTCACGTTATCGCCAATACGCAGCTTGCGCTCAGCCAGAATGACAAAGCCACTGACGTAGTTGGCAGCCAGTATTTGCATGCCTAAGCCAATGCCCACACCAATCGCGCCGCCCAGCACCGACAGCGCGGTGAGGTCGATGCCAACCACCGCCAAAGCAATCAAAATGCCGACAAAAACCAGAATGGCGCGAGTGGCATTGCTAACCGCCTTGCGCAGCGACAGCTCACCGCCGGTGGCTGTTTTGAGCAGCCGCGACTCGATGGCCTGCGAAATCCACAGCGCGACGATCAGCACCACGCCGGCTGAGAGCACGCCCTGAAGCATGGTGAGCACTGAAATTTTCGCGTTGCCGACTTTCCAGATGATCTGATCCAACTCGTCCAGCAGAATCGGCAGCAATCCGCTGACCCACAGCACCATGGCGATCCACGCCGTCCACGAGATGGTTTGCTCCAGCAGCCGCACCACAGGCGAGGTTTTGAACGCCACTTGAAGCACTTTGACACCAAACCGAATCACCGCCAGCGAAACCAGTACGGGAATCGCAATCTTGAACAGCGTCAGATTCATGGACTGGCTCAAGATCGCTCGCGCCAGGTAGGCCAGCGCCAGCAGCACCAACGGAAACAGCACGCCATCGACAATGCGGCGGCCAAACAGGATCGAGCTTTCGTCAATCGCTCCTCTGGCACGGCGAACCACCCACACCAGCGCCCAAGCCAGCAAAAAGCACAGCGCAATGGCGGCCAGCTCGGTCAGCGTGGTTGGTTTGGCCAGCTCGGCGAACCAGTCGTTCAATTCAATGATGGGCGCAACCGTTTTCGCCATATTTCAGACGTCTGCAAGTACGCGAATATGCGCCTCAACGCTGCGCCCCAGCGCGCTCAAGTTGTAGCCGCCTTCCAGACACGACACGATGCGTTTTTGGGCATGGCGCGCGGCGACCGTCTTGAGACGATCCGTGATCCAGGCATAGTCCTGCTCGACCAGGCCCATTTGACCCAGGTCGTCTTCGCGATGCGCATCAAACCCGGCGCTGATAAAAATCATCTCGGGTCGATGGGCCTCCAGGCGCGGGATCCAGTGGGTGTCGATCAGCTCTCGTACCGCTGGGCCTTTGGTGTAGGCGGGCACGGGCACATTGACGAGATTAGCCGCATCAGACCGATCACCGTAGGGGTAAAACGGGTGCTGGTAAAAGCTCACCATCAGGATGCGCTCATCGCCCGCCACAATGTCCTCGGTGCCATTGCCATGGTGCACGTCAAAATCGACAATGGCCACGCGCTGCAAACCGTGGCGTTGCAATGCGTACTTGGCGGCGATGGCGACGTTGTTGAAGAAGCAGAATCCCATCGCCTTGTCGCGGCAGGCGTGGTGCCCCGGCGGACGCACCGCGCAAAAGGCGTTTTCCATTTCACCCGCCATCACCGCGTCTGTCGCGGCCAACGCCGCTCCTGCACCGCGCAGGGCGGCGTTCCAGGTGCTGCCGTTCATGGAGGTATCGGGGTCAATCTGCGCATACAGAGGCCCTCCGGCGGCAATTTCGTCATGCAGGCGCTCATTCACACCGCGAAGCGCGTTCACAAACATTTCGCCGTGCGCCAGCTCGATGTTGCTCAGGGCCGCCAAGGGTGCCTCGCGGCGCTCCAACGCATCACCGACACCGCTTACCAGCAGGCGGTCTTCAATCGCATCAAGCCGCTCAGGGCATTCCGGGTGGCCACGGCCCATTTCGTGGCCTTTGCAGTCTGGGTGAGTAAAAAATCCGGTCTTGTTCACGTGGGGTGTCAATCTGTAATTTTTTCAGTTAACGTCTAAGCGATGGATGTACAACTCAAACTCAGGTCAATTTTAGGTCAGCTCCAGAAGGTGATCGTCGGCAAGCCCGCGCAGATTCAGGATTGTGTGGCCTGCTTGCTGTCAGGCGGCCATTTGCTGATCGAAGATGTGCCCGGCGTGGG
>JANNFW010000594.1:0-3871 GCA_031380235.1 Rhodoferax sp.
GATCTGATTCACCCAGGCCTTGCCGTTCACACTGCTGGTGCCGGGTGCGGCCACCTGCTCTGCGCGCGCGAGCAATTGCGCGGCCTCGCTGGAGATCGGCGGGAAGACGTCTTCGACTTCGTCAAACAGCAGTGCGGCCTGCTCACTGCCCTTCAAGAACACTTGCGCGATTTGCAGCGAGCGATAGCGATCACGCCCGCTTAAGGAATTGCCGTCGCGGTCAGCGTATTCGACTTCATACAGCTCCAAGTTAGCAGCCTGCGCCACCACTTTGGCCAACTCCGTCTTACCCGTGCCGGGTGGGCCATACAGCAGGATGTTGACACCCGCTTCCTTGCGCGCCACAGCATTGCCAATCAAGCGACACAGCACGTCGGTGTCATCTTTGACGTAGGAGAAATCATCCACGCTGAGTTGGCTTTTGCTGGAGGGTCGGGTGAACACCGCCATCAGCTCGGCCTCATCGCGGTACTCGCGCATTAGCACCGGAGGCAGCTTTTCGCTGACCTTCATCAGGTCGGCCAGGTCGGTGATGTTGTGCTCAGAGATCAAGTTCTCGACCATGCCGATGCGCTCCAGGCGCGAGCCCGCACGCAGGGCTTCGCCGACTTCGGCCGCTTTCACACCCGCCACTTCGGCAATGGCTGCATAGGCCTCAGGCGCATTGTTGACCTTGAACTCGACCAGGATGCTGCGCAGGTCGCGCTGGTAGCGGGCCAACGTGCCGTAAAGCAACAGCGCGCGCTCGGCTTTGTTGAGTTGCAGCAGGCCCGCCAGTGCGTCAATGTTTTTCTCGACCAGGGTGGATTGCTTTTTGAGCGCGTGGGTGAGCCAGTCGCCGGTGACGGACAGCAGTGTGATCAGGTCTTTGGGTTGGTCTTTGGCGTATTCATCCAAGTAGAAGAACAGTGTGCCTTCTTCATACGGGCCGCGCCAGATGCCAAATTTGGCCAGAAAATCCGGGCCGCTTAAGGCCTCGTGGCCACGCCAGTTGTCGTTGGTGGCGCAGCGACGCGCCAGAAATTCGCGCACACGGGTGAGCACCGACAGCGGCCACACCAAGTGGCGGCCTGCGAGTGAGATCAGGCTGTTGAGGTCGCGCCGCGCATTGAAGGTAGCACCTTGGCGCACTGCCAGCGTCAATACAAAATGCGAGCACATTAAGTCCAGCAGGGGCGCGTCCTTAAGCCCTGGGGACGCCAGAGTTTGCCCACCGCTTGAAGCCGCCATCAGTCGCTTGACCATTTACCCCTCCTGTAGAGAACTACTTAACGAGAAGAACGACGTTAATTTACCCAAACCAGCTATGACCTGTTGACACGCATGGGTTTCACCCAAACTCGCGAAGGTTCACCCAACACGCTGACGTGTTTCACAATAACGCAGACCGGGCCGACTTGGAAGACATCCAACACACAGATCGTGAAATCTGCAACACTTGATGGCAATGATTCAACTCAAAGACATCCAGAATGCCGCGCAAAGGCTCGACGGGCAAATCCTGCGGACACCCTGCGTCGCATCCAGAACCCTGTCGGACATCACCGGCGCGCAGGTTTTCTTGAAGTTTGAAAACTTGCAGTTCACATCTTCCTTCAAAGAGCGTGGTGCGTGCAACAAGCTGGTACAGATCGAAAACCGCGACGCTGGCGTGATCGCCATGAGTGCGGGTAACCACGCGCAGGGCGTCGCGTACCACGCGCAGCGCTTGGGCATGAAGGCGACCATTGTGATGCCGCGCTTCACCCCTGGGGTGAAAATTGAACGCACGCGCGGCTTTGGGGCCGAGATTGTGCTGCACGGCGACACGCTGGACGAAGCGCGAGAGCACGCGCTTGAGTTGGCCCAGGCGAAAGGGCTCACATTCGTTCATCCTTATGACGATGCCGACATCGTCACCGGCCAGGGCACTGTGGCGCTGGAGATGCTGCAAGAGGTGCCTGAGTTGGACACACTGATCGTCGCCGTGGGCGGCGGTGGCTTGATTGCCGGCATGGCGACGGCCGCCAAAGCCCTCAAGCCGCAGATCCAGATCGTGGGCGTGCAGACCACCCGGTTCCCCGGCATGTTCAACGCGGTCAAGGGCACAAACCATCCTCAGGGCAGCAACAGCATTGCCGAGGGAATCGCCGTGGGAACGCCCGGCAAAATTCCTACGGCCATCATCAAGGCACTGGTCGATGACCTCGTGCTGGTGGACGAGGGCGACATTGAGCAGGCCATCGTGATGCTGCTGGAAGTTGAAAAAACCCTGGTGGAAGGCGCTGGTGCCGCCGGGCTGGCCGCGCTGCTGAAATACCCTGAACGCTTTGCGGGCAAGCGCGTCGGCTTGGTGCTGTGCGGTGGCAATATCGACCCGCTGCTGCTGGCCGCGATCATCGAGCGCGGCATGGTGCGCGCGGGCCGCCTGGCGCGCGTTCGAGTGAGCGCGCGCGACGTGCCGGGCTCGCTGGCGACCATCACCGCCACCGTGGCGCAGGCCGGGGCGAATATTGATGAAGTGCATCACCAGCGGGCTTTCACCACGCTGTCTGCGCAAAATGTCGAGATTGAGCTCGTCATTCAAACCCGCAACCGCGCGCACATTGCTGATGTGTTGGCGCAATTGACGGCGAAGGGGCTGGAGGCCCAGATGGTTTGAACGCCGTGCCGACGGTGGCGCTTGGTGGTGCAGATTGAGCGTCGGGGGTTGAGATAATGCGTTATGGACATAGCCACACTACAAGACGCAATTCCCACTTATTTCGCCCCCTGGATTCAGGATATGGGCCTGCTCGTGGAGGACTTTGGCGAAAGCAAAGTAACACTGAGGCTGCCCCTGTCCAGCCGCCTCTCCCGCACCGGCAACCAGTTGTGCGGCCAGGCCTTGATGGCTGCCGCAGACACCGCCATGGTGCTGACCTTGATCAATTACTTTGGCGAGTTGAAACCCTGCACCACCGTTCAGCTGAACACCGTTTTTCTGCGACCTGTGTTCGACCAGGATTGCCTGGTGACGGCGCGCCTGATTCGTGAGGGCCGGTCACTCGCTTTCGGGGAAATCGACATTCGCGGTGCCACGGAAGGCAAGAGCGTGTGCCGCGTGACTACGACCTTCGCGATGCTGTAAGGATGATGGATGGCGCACCCCGGTTGAACGGGTAAAATCTGTTGTCTCTTGGCTAACTTTGAAAGCTCCACCATGTCTGCCCCCGCCAAATCTCACGAAGCCACTCACGAAGCCACGCCCGAGCACACGCCAGATGCCACCGAAGCCATCGTGCCCCTGATCCCCATCGTGTTGCCTCTCGTCGGCGGTGTTTTGATGTTTTTGCTGGCGTTCATTGCCGTATCGATGGCGTGAACCTGCCAATTTGTCGGGGGTCGGCGCGGCCCTGACACGCAATCTCACGCGCACAACCGAGCCCGCATAAACCAATGCAAGTTTTGCATAACTTTCGGCAGTAATTGGTTGGTAACTCCCTGTTGAGTTCATAAAATCGTCATCCCATGTTGGTTCAACCTTCGTTTTCCCGCAGGTTAACCCTAGGTTTGGGCCGTTTTCTCCAAGTCAGCCAAAGCGGGCGGCGACTTCGAAAAGACGATTTTTAAACTAGGAGCCCTTCGATGAATTCACCCGTGATGCAAGGCTTGAACCTCCAAGCCCCAAGCTACGTCAAAAACGCCGCCCTGATTGCCTGGGTGGCCGACATGGCCGCCCTGACCCAGCCCGATGCCATTCATTGGTGTGATGGCTCCCAGGCCGAATATGACCGCTTGAGTCAGCAACTGGTGGATGCCGGCGTTTTCAAACGGCTGAACCCCGCCAAGCGGCCCAACAGCTTTCTGGCCTGGTCTGACCCGACCGACGTGGCCCGGGTCGAAGACCGCA
>JANNFW010000603.1:0-5031 GCA_031380235.1 Rhodoferax sp.
TCTTTCATATGCGGTGCCATTTGCCGGTAAAACGTAGGTGCCGTGTAGCAAATCGTGGCCCCCACCTCGCGCATCAGCTTCGCCATGCTTTGCGGTGCATACGGCACATCAGCAAAGTAGACCGAGGCACCCGCCCACATCGGAAAAATCAACAAACCGCCTAGCCCAAACGTGAACGCCAGCGGTGGCGAGCCCATCACGATGTCATCTGGCGTGGCCTGCAGCACATGGCGCGGCCAGGCCTCGCAGGCGGCCAGCACGTCGCGGTGGGTGTGGATGGCGGCTTTCGGTTTGCCCGTGGTGCCGGAAGTAAAGGCCAGCAGGGCGATGTCGGTGGCAGCGGTTGGGCAGGCGGTGAATTCGCCACTCTTTCCGGCGCACAGAACGCCTAAATCCTGTGGGTCGCCCGCGCTGCCATAGACCAGCACCGGCAGAGCCGCTTGAGACGATTGGCCTTGCAACGCCAGATCAAGCTCTTCGCGCAACTTCACATCACAAATCGCCAAAGCCGGCTGGGCTTTGTCGATGATCTCGCCCAGCTCCTTGGCGCGCAACAGCGGCATGGTGCCTACGGCGATCAACCCGGCCTTGACCACTGCCAGCCACGCCAGCGCCAAGCCAATTGAATTGCCACCACGCAGCAGCACGCGGTTGCCAGGTATGAGACCGTGATCCTGCGTTAAAAGTTCAGCAATGCGGTTGACGCGTTCGTGCGCTTCTTTATACGTGAAGGTGACGCGGCTGGATCGCAAAAAAGCGCGGTGGGAATGTCCACCCTTTTCAGCTCGCTCAAACAGTGCCTCCACCAAGTTGACTTGCAGCGGGAATTGAAGCTCAGGCGCATCAAAGCGCAACTGCGGCAACTGGTCGGCGCGTGGCAGCCTGTCGCGCACGAAGGAATCTGTTTGCGCGGAGTCACTCATCGCTCATCCTTCCCGCCGGGCGGCGTGCGACTTCAACACCGACTTGCCGATGATCAACTGCTGCACCTCGGTGGCGCCTTCGTAGATACGCAGCGCTCGGATGTCGCGGTACAGGCTCTCGATCTTGCTACCCACCTTCACGCCCTGCCCGCCGTGCATTTGCAGCGCCATATCGACCACGCGCTGGGCGTTTTCGGTGGCGGTCATTTTGGCCATGGCGGCTGCCGCCGTGTAGGCCTGGGCGGCTGCGGGTGTTGCGGTTCCAAGGGTGTCTCGCATCCACGCGGCGCGGTACGTGAGCATCGCACCTGCATCGATCAACGCGGCCATCTCGCCGAGCTTGGCCTGGGTCAACTGAAAATCGCTCAAACGCTGCCCAAACATAGGGCGGCTTTGGGCGTAATGAACCGCCTCTGCCAAGGCCCGCCGCGCCATGCCCAGCGCTGCCGCAGCAACCGAGGCGCGAAAAATATCCAAGGTTTGCATCGCCAGCTTAAAGCCGCCATTGAGTTCACCCAGCAACGCGGTAGAGGGCACTTTGCAATCTGCAAACTTCAACACCGCCAGCGGGTGCGGTGCCATCACCTTGATGTGCTCCGATGCGTCGAGGCCCGGCGTTTTGGCATCGACGATGAAGGCGCTAATGCCGCGCGTGCCCGCCGTTGGCTCGGTCTTGGCAAACACGCAGTAGTAGTCGGCAATGCCGCCGTTGCTGATCCAGGTTTTGGTGCCGGTAAGCAGGTACGTTGCATCGGGGTTCAGGACGGCAAGAGTTGTCATCGCGCCAGCATCGGAGCCTGCCTCCGGCTCGCTCAACGCAAACGCGGCAATCTTGTCGCCCCGGGCGACCGCAGGCAGGTACGCCGAGCGTTGCGCGGGGGTGCCCGCCAGCGTGATGGCACCGCTGCCTAGGCCCTGCATGGCAAAAGCGAAATCCGCCAGCGGCGAGTAAAACGCCAGGGTTTCGCGCAGGATCACCAGCGCGCGCGAGTCCATCTGCGCCATCGCGCCGCCAAACTCGGCAGGCACACAGTACTTGAGCCAGCCCGCATTGCCGAGCAGGCGCACCCACTGTTTGCAGGCGCGGCGGTCTTCCGTCTCATCGACGTTTTGTGCAACGGCCCAAGCGGCAAGATCAGCGGCGAGCGACTGATGCGCTGCGTCGAAGAACGGCAGATTGAGATGATGGGTAGTTGCCAACACAATCAGTCCCCGCCAAACACAGGCTTCTGCTTGGCCGCAAAAGCGTCATAAGCGCGCTTGAAATCGTTCGTCTGCATGCAAATGGCCTGCGCTTGTGCCTCAGCTTCAATAGCCTGGTCGATGGTCATACTCCATTCTTGTTGCAGCATGGTCTTGGTCATACCATGCGCGAACGTGGGGCCAACAGCTAGCTCGGCAGCGAGGGCCTGCGCTTTGGCCAGCAGATCCGCGGACTCATGGATCGCGTTGAAAAATCCCCACGCAAAACCTTCTTGTGCCGTCATCGCACGGCCCGTGAACAAAAGCTCGCTCGCCCTGCCCTGCCCGATCACGCGGGGAAGGAGCGCGCACGCGCCCATATCCGCACCCGCTAAGCCTACGCGGGTGAAGAGAAAAGCGGTTTTGGCGGACGGGCTGCCTACCCGCAGGTCGCAGGCCAGCGCCATCATTGCGCCAGCGCCTGCGCAGATGCCGTCTATCGCACCGATGATCGGCTGCGGGCAATTGCGCATGGTGCGGATCAAGTCGCCCGTCATGCGGGTGAATTCCAGCATCTCGGGCATCGTCATCTTTGTCAATGGACCGATGATTTCATGCACGTCGCCACCACTGCAAAAGTTGCCGCCTGCGCCGGTGATGACCACCACCTTCACGTCGCTGGCGAACTTCAGCGCATGGAACAAATCGCGCAGCTCGGCATACGAGTCAAACGTCAGCGGGTTTTTGCGCTCGGGTCGGTTTAGCGTCAGCGTGCCCACGCCACTGGCGGCATCGAAAGCCCATGCAAAGTGCTTTGCCAGGTAGCTGCCCTTGGGCTCAAACTGCGCGCGCATCGGGTTGCTGGCGGTGATGAAGTGCTTCATGCAGGAATTCCTTTTTTGGCGCGGCCTAACAGGCTGTGCAGGCTGGCGATATCTTGGGTGGTGAGGCCACCGAGCGCGGCGACGATCCAGCCCTCATGCTGGCGTGCCATGCTGGCAAACTGACGGCGACCTTTGGGTGTGAGCTTGACGCGCCAGACGCGGCCATCACTCGCTTCATCCACCCTCGCCACCAGCCCTTCAATCACCAATTGGTTGGTGATGCCGGTGATGTTGCCGCGCGTCACCATCATGCGGCTTGACAGCTCATTCATGCGCAGCCCGCCGGGCGCGCGCTCGAGCTGCGCCATCAAATCAAAGCGCGGCAGCGTGGTGTTGAACTGCTCGCGCAGGCCAGCGCGCACTCTCGTCTCAATCATTTGCGTGCAGGTGAGCAGGCGCAGCCAAAGGCGCAGGGCCTGCGGGTGTTCAGCGGTGGTGGTGCCGTTTAGTCGAGCTTCTTTGTCCATGCCGTTTACTCTTCAGCTAAAGGCTTGGGTGGTGCCGTCACTGGAACCTGCTTCGCCAACTCTCGGTACATCTGATCACGCCCACTCAAATATTGCTTGGGCCAATCGACATCGCGGCTTTGCAGTTTGGCGGCTTCGTGCAGCGTCCAGGCGGGGTCGGCCAGATGCGGGCGGGCGATGGCACACAAGTCGGCACGGCCTGCGGCGATGATGCTGTTGGCCTGATCGCCTTCTGAAATCGCGCCCACAGCGATGGTGCTGATGCCTACTTCATTGCGGATGCGATCGGAGAACGGCGTTTGGTACATACGGCCATAAACGGGCTTGGCCGCGCGGGTGGTTTGGCCAGAAGACACGTCGATGAAGTCACAGCCCGCGTCCTTGAACAGCCTTGCCATGGCTACCGCGTCATCATCGGTGTTGCCACCCGGTGCCCAGTCGTGTGCGGAGATGCGCACGCTCATCGGCTTGCGCGCAGGCCACACCGCGCGCACGGCTTTGAAGACTTCCAGCGGGTACTTGCAGCGCGCGGCCAGGTCGCCACCGTACTCATCGATGCGTTGATTGGTCAGCGGTGAGATGAAGCTCGACAGCAGGTAGCCGTGCGCACAGTGCAGCTCCAGCCAGTCAAAGCCTGCATCGTCGGCGCGCAAGGTGGCCGCTACAAACTGGCTGCACATCACGTCCATCTCGCGGCGCGTGAGCGCGTGCGGCACCTGGTTTTGCGGGCCGTAAGCGATGGGGCTCGCGGCGATCACCGGCCAGTTGGTTTGCCTCCGGCCTGGGGGCTCATCAACCAGGGGTTCATCTGCTGCTTGCCAGCCCAATTGGGTGGAGCCCTTGGGGCCACTGTGGCCCAACTGCATGCCAATTTTGGCGCTGCTGTTGGCATGCACAAAATCGACGATGCGCGCAAAGGCCAGCGCCTGCTCATCGTTCCACAGGCCCGTGCAGCCCGGGGTGATGCGGCCATCATGCGTAGGGCTGGTCATCTCCACAAACACCAACGCTGCGCCGCCCAGCGCACGGGCACCCAGGTGCACCAGATGAAAATCCTGCGGCATACCGTCCACCGCGCTGTAGGTGGCCATGGGGGATACGACGATGCGGTTCTTCAACGTGAGTCCGCGCACCGTAAGGGGCAGCAGCATCGGCAAGGTCGTCGGCTGCGAGGCCTGTTCCGTGGTGCTGCCAAGCCAAGTCTCAAATCCACCCAACCACGTCGCATCACGCAGGCGCAGGTTCTCGTGGCTTATGCGCTGCGAGCGGGTGAGCATGGAATAGGCGAATTGCTCGATCTCCATCCCGGTATAGCGGTTGACGTTCTCAAACCACTCGGTCGAGTTGCGTGCGGCATTCTGGATCTTGAGCACCTCCACACTGCGCCGGGCTTTGTAACGTTGCAGCACGACGTTCATGTCGCTCCCGGCGACCAACTCGTCCGTGCTTGCCGCAAATTCATTCGCCAAATCAATCGCATCTTCTAGCGCCAGCTTGGTGCCGCTGCCAATCGAAAAATGCGCCGTGTGGGCGGCGTCACCCATTAACACGAAGGGCGTCGGCTTACCGTTGATC